>CANFGZ010000038.1 GCA_947446585.1 Chitinophagaceae bacterium
CGAAACAAGACTTGATAGTGTAAAACTGGCTGCATTAGATAATAGTATTAATGTTTTTAAGGAAAATAAAATAAAATTATTCATTGTCTTTCCGCCTAGTTATCAAAATGGATTATATAAAGAGAAAAATCTTAATAATTTAATCGCCGTCATTTCTTCACGACATGATGTTGATGTTTTTAATATGGCCAATGTGAATAATTTTAAAGATTTACAGGAAAATATTAATTGGAAAGATGACGCACATTTAAATTATATCGGCTCAGATAAGTTTAGTAAATATCTGAATGATAGTATAAAAATAAAACTTAGCACTATTCATTAATAATGTAACCCAATCTGCAGTCTTTTTTAATAGTAAAACTTTATGTTATTTAATTCAATTGTATTTCTGATTTTCTTCACAGTGACTTTTTTTCTGTTTTATTTTCTAAATGGAACTGGAAGAAAAATTTTACTTTTTATAGCAAGCAGTATTTTCTATATGTGGTTCATACCGGTTTATGTATTGATTCTTTATTTAACCATACTCATAGATTATTTTTCAGCAATTGGAATAGAGAACAGCACATCATCTAAAGCAAAAAAAAGACATTTGCTTACCGGGGTAATCAATACTTGTTTGGTGCTTTTTGTTTTTAAATACTATAATTTCTTCATCGATAATTATAATTTTCTTGGTTCTGGTCATTTAAAACATTGGCAAGTTATATTACCTATAGGTTTATCTTTTCACGTTTTTCAAAGTTTGAGTTATGTGATTGAAGTTTACAGAGGGAATATAAAGGCGGAAAAAAATTTGCTGGTATATTCAAATTTTGTGATGATGTTCCCACAATTGGTTGCAGGTCCAATAGAAAGAGCCAATAATCTTTTGCCACAACTAAAAAAATGTGATCATAAAATTCAGTATTCCGATTTTATGATTGGATTTTCAAGATTCATCTGGGGATTGTTTAAAAAAGTTGTAGTTGCGGATACGGCGTCCATTTATGTTGATGCGGTTTATAATAATTACACACATCATTCAGGTCCAACCTTAATCCTTGCAACCCTGCTTTTTGCTGTTCAGATTTATTGTGACTTTTCTGGATATTCAGATATGGCTATTGGCGTTGCTAGAATGCTGGGCTTTCGCTTCAAAGAGAATTTTGCACTACCGTATTTTTCAAAAAGCATTACGGAATTCTGGAGAAGATGGCACATCTCTTTATCCAGCTGGCTAAGAGATTATTTATACATTTCATTTGGAGGCAGCCGTAAAGGTAAATTTAGAACGTACATTAATTTAATGCTCACCATGTTGATTGGTGGTTTATGGCATGGAGCATCCTGGAATTTTGTAATCTGGGGCGGATTAAACGGGTTGTATCTTTCTGTGGAGAAAGCCCTTGGTGTAGTGGTTGCCAATCCAAGAAATTTCCTAATTAAACTGGCAAAAAGTGCTCTGGTTTTTATTCTTATTTGTTTCACCTGGGTTTTTTTTAGAGCAGCAACATTTTCACAAGCAAATGTCATTATTCATAAAATGCTTCTCGACCATCAATGGTCGCATTTTAATCCATTAAACACAAATATGCTGACTTCGGTTTTTGCATCTATAGGAATTATGTTGCTGACAGAATATGCTGTGTTAAGAAAAAAATCATTCGATTCGATTTATTCATTAAAGCGTGGTGGTTTGTTGTTGGCAGCCTCCTCTGTATTATTTTTTCTTTATATTATTTTGTTCGGCAACTCAGAGGGGGGGCAATTCATTTATTTTCAGTTTTAATGCAGTATCAAGAATTAAAATAAAATAAAATCAATTTCCTCACCACCATTTAAACGGTGAAAAGACTGAAAACAGATTTTTTAACCGCTAAAAACAGAGAAATACCCCGTATTATTTTAGTATTTAGCCTTATGACCTTATCTTTGCGCCAAAATTAGGGAACCATATGGCAGCGAAGCTCCTCAAATATATATTGGTAGCCGTTTTCGGGCTTTTTTCATTGTTATTTACTTATTCAGTAAAGGCTCAGGAACCAACCCAAGAGATACCTACTGAAAATCATACAGTTAAAGAAGAAAAACTGGACCCTGCTAAGATTATCATGGACCACATCAAAGACAACCATGAATTTCATTTTTTTACGATTGAAAACAAAGAAAATCCACATGAATCTTTCCATGCTACCATTCCTTTGCCTATTTTGATTTATTCTAAAGAGCATGGAATTGCATTTTTCTCTTCTGCAAAATTTGGTCATGAGGGAGAAGAAGTGGTAGATGGATTGTACAAATACAATGAGGACAAAGAAATCGTTGCCACAGACGGTAGCGTACTATATGATTTTTCTTTGACCAAGAATGTGGTGCAAATGATTTTGGCGCTGACTTTATTGGTTGTATTGATGACGGGAATTGCTAAAAAATACAAAAACGGATATGGTGTCACAACTGCTCCTAAAGGATGGCAGAATGCGATTGAGCCAGTTATTACTTTTGTAAGAGATGATGTGGCTAAACCAAACTTGGGTAAAAAATGGAATAAATATCTTCCTTATTTACTCACAGTATTTTTCTTCATTTTAATACTGAATATTTTTGGATTGATTCCTGGCTCAGCTAATGTAACTGGTAACACAGCTTTTACTGCGGTAATGGGAATTATTTCTGCAATTGTTATTTTGGCCAGCACAAATGGTCATTTCTGGATGCATATTTTATGGCCTCCCGGAGTACCATTCCTGGTGAAATTGATTTTGATTCCGGTTGAGTTAGCAGGGGTTTTAATTATTAAGCCTGCTGCGTTAATTATACGTCTTTTCGCCAACATGGTGGCGGGGCACATTATCATTTTAAGTTTCATTTCATTGATATTTATTTTTGGAGAAATGAGCAAAGTGGCAGGTTGGGGATTTTCTCCAGTGTCTATTTTGTTTACCGTATTTATCTATGTTATAGAAATTCTGGTTGCTTTTATCCAGGCCTTCATTTTTACCAATCTGACTGCAGTATTTATTGGTCAGGCTTTTGAAGGCGAACATGAGCATCATGATGGCGATGCACATCATGCAACAGCGTAATTTATTATTCACTCATAAAAACAAGTATCATGACTTTGATGACTTTGTTGACAGAAGTTGGTTATTCTCACATGGGTGGTGCAATAGGTGCAGGTCTTGCCGCAATCGGTGCCGGTATTGGTATCGGACAAATCGGTAAAGGCGCTGTGGAAGCTATTGCTCGCCAGCCAGAAGCATCCAATGACATTCGTGCGAACATGATCCTGACTGCTGCATTCGTTGAGGGTGTTGCCCTTTTCGCAGTTATCGCAGGATTATTGGCTGTATTGAAAGCCTAATCGCCCAACTCATTACTGCATCCAAAGCACAGGGCGGAGGATGCAGTAATATTTTTTATTAGAATTGATAATCATAACAACATAATATTATGGGTTTACTTACACCACATTTAGGTTTATTTATTTGGACATTATTGGCATTTTTAATTGTGTTTTTCATTCTTAAAAAATTTGCATGGCCAATGATCCTAAAAGGATTAAATGAACGTGAAGCTAATATTGCCGACTCCATAGCTACAGCGGAAAGAGTAAAAAAAGAAATGGCTCAATTAAAAAGTGAGAACGAAGCCCTTCTTCAAAGCGCCAGAGAAGAAAGATCAGCCATGCTGAAAGATGCAAAAGATATTAGAGACAAATTGATTAACGATGCAAAGGAAGAAGCTAAAATGCAGGCAGCTAAAATAATTACAGAAGCCAACACTTCAATTCAGCATCAAAAAATGGCAGCTTTAACCGATATTAAAAATCAGGTTGGAAAAATGGTCGTGGAAGTTAGTGAAAAAATATTGAGAAGAGAACTTTCAGATAAAACCCAACAGGAATCTTATATCAGCAAATTGGCCGAAGAAATCAAATTGAATTAAGTAAAAGAATATCAGCGTTATGAGTAACCCAAGATTAGCCGGAAGATATGCAAAAAGTTTACTTGATTTGTCTATAGAACAAAATCAACTGGACAAGGTTTTTCAAGACATTAAAATGCTGGAGTCGATATGCCGGTCTAATCCGGATTTTGTTGCGATGCTTAAAAGTCCGGTAATAAAAGCAGATAAAAAAGAAAAAATAATTGAAGCGGTAATTTATAACAAAGTATGTGCAATCACCGTGTCTTTTTTTAAATTGCTTGTTAATAAAGCCCGGGAATATAGTTTGCCTGAAATTTTAAATGCATTTATTGAGCAATATAATTCGCTCAATAATATTCATACGATAAAGTTAACCACAGCTGTGCCCGTTAGTGATTCATTAAAAGAGGCTATAGTAAATAAAATCAAATCAGGTACACCCTACCAAAAAATAGAATTAGAAACTGCAATAAAAGATGAACTGATTGGTGGGTTTACTTTAGAAATGGCAGGAACTTTAATTGACGCCAGTATCTTAAAAGAACTCAATGATGTGAAGAAGCAATTTAAAAATAATGAGTATATTCATAGCATTAGATAATTTGGAATATAAATTAATTTCCAAAAACATTAAATTCCAATGAAGCGGTTCCTTCAAAATACTTTAATTTTCTTTTTATTGTTATTTACGCTTTTTTTTGTTTTGCAATACATACAGGAAATTCCCAAGAGAAAAAAAATCGCTCAAAAAACAGAAAAAAATTATATAAAGTGGACAGGATTTAAGAAGGCCTCTCCCAACACAGTATTCTTGGGCTCCAGTAAAATGTACTGTTCCATAAATCCCTTGGTTTTTGATTCTATCACTTCATTACACAGTTATAACTTAGCTACTGCTTCGCAATCATTGATAGAATCTTATTATTTTTTGGATTATGCGATTACCCAACATCCTGAAATTAAATATGCGGTGGTTGGTTTATCTCAATCTGCGTTTAATGAAATTGATTATTATCATGCTCTTGCTAATGCTGAATATCTTGACAAAAAAAACAAATGGAATTTTATTATGAACGGCTTGGGTTTGAAAGGAATCTGTTTTCAACTAATACCGTTTTTAAAATATCAAGGGTACATAGACTTACTGGGTAAAAAGAAAAATGCTGAGAAAGGCCGTTGGGAAAATGGATATTATAGAGATTCAAAAATTATTGATTCCTTAAAATTCGACAATGAATTAAGTAATTCAAACATTGACACTAAAATAAACCTGGAAAGGATTAAATACATGTCCAAAATTGTAGAATTATGTAAAGAAAAAAATATTGTCTTGGTATTCACAAGAACTCCTCTATATCCAAAGCTTCATCATTCAATGGACTTTGAAATTGCATTTATTGATTCATTGTGTAAGGGATATCAAACTCCTTTTTTTCATGATTATCCAATATCTTCGTACAACAAAGCCGACTTCTCCAATCAAGTACACAATAATATTACGGGTGCAGTGAAGAGTTCGACTTTTCTGGCTAATTGGTTTGTGAAAAACATAGTAAACCCAAATTAAAAAATTACAATCAAAACCATTGAAAAATAAAAGTTGTATTTCAATTTTTGAAATTTATCTATTCTCATGGTTTGAGCAATTGAATTATTAAAGCAAATGAATATGTTCAATGATTTTGTTATTGGTCAATTTCTTAGCGCAGTAAATAACTATACGGATAAAAATGCATTTTGCATTGCCGGTAAATTTTACAGCTACTATGATTTTGCTCAGCATATTTCTAAAATTCGTCAAAAAATTCAAACCATTAAAGGCTCATCCGAAATTATTGGATTGATTGCAAATGATGATATTGAAACATACGCTTCGATTTTTGCTATTTGGTTTGAAGGTTTGGCTTATGTTCCTCTTCATCCAAAGCAACCAATGGAAAGAAATCTGCAGATTATTAAACAAGCAGATATCACATGGGTTATCAACTCTCAAAACAACAATCCATTTGAAGGATTAGATGTTGTTTTTGTTGGAGATTTAATTTTCACTGAATTATTATTAAAACCAAATCTGGTTGATGAGGATAAACTTGCTTACATCCTTTTTACTTCAGGAAGTACGGGAATGCCCAAAGGTGTTCAGATAAACAGAAAGAATGTTGGCGCATTTATGAAGTCATTCTGGGAAACGGGTTTTCAGGTTAATGAAAGCGACAAATGTTTACAATGTTTCGACCTCACTTTTGATGTATCTGTTCAGGCATTTCTTACTTCACTAACAAAGGGAGCCTGCACTTATACTATTCCTCATGAGCAAATAAAATACAGTTATATCTATGGATTACTTGAAGATCATCATTTGACTTTTTGTGTTATGGCTCCATCGATGATTAGATTCCTTCGTCCATATTTTGATGAAATACATTCAGAAAGTGTAAAATATTGTATCCTCACTGCAGAAGCTTCTCCTTTAGAATTAGCTATGGAATGGTCCGCTTGTATTCCTAATGCTGAAGTCTTTAATTTTTATGGTCCCACAGAAGCCACTATTTATTGCACGTATCATAAATTAAAAAAAGAAGGCAAAAATAAAGATCTCAATGGCATGCTTTCAATAGGGAAACCAATGAATGGTGTCAATGCAATTATTGTTGATGAAAATAGTAATGTTCTTTCAGTAAATCAAAAAGGGGAAATGTGTATCAGTGGTGATCAAATTACCCCAGGATATTGGAAGAATCCTCAAAAAAATTCGGAATCTTTTTTTACCAAAGATTATCAAGGAAAGACAACCCGTTATTATAAAACAGGAGATCTGTGTTATTTCGATGAAGATGGAGATATCATGCTCTCCGGACGTTTGGATTATCAGGTTAAAATTCAAGGATACAGAATTGAGCTCGGAGAAATAGAATATCACGCTCGCGAATACATGAATGGAAATAATGCAGTTGCTGTTGCTTATGAAAACAAGACCGGCAACAATGAAATTGCTCTTTTTGTTGAAAGTGAATCCTGTGACACCAATCTTCTACTGGATTATTTAAAAACAAAATTACCTCCTTATATGGTTCCGGTAAAAACAATAGTAATTGAAATATTTCCATTAAATGCCAATGGAAAAACGGATAGATTAGTTTTAAAAAATTCAATTATTAAATCGGCTTAATTATAATTGGAAAGTCAACAGCGCTTGAAAATAAATGATTTGAAATGAGGCCCAACTTTAAAATTTAAATAAATGAATTCAAATCTTAAATTTCATCATGTAGGAATTGCTACAAAAAGTATTGACAAGTCTACAAAAATGTATGCTCAACTCGGATATATAGCCTCAGAAACAGTAGTTGAAATCTCTCAAAATGTAAAAATTTGTTTCTTAACGAAAGAGGATAGTCCAATTCTGGAATTAGTAGAACCCTTGAATGCAGAGTCTCCAGTAACCAGAATGGTAACACAGTCCGGTACTACCCCTTATCATACCTGCTATGAAGTGAAAGATATAAATGCAGCTGTAGAAGAACTGGAAGATATGAATTTCAGGCCTCTTTTCGAGCCAATGCAATCAGATGCCATGATGAATGGATTAATTTGTTATCTTTTCGCAGATGGAATAGGGTTGATTGAATTATATGAACCTGCGATAAAATAAATTATAGAATTTATGAGTAAATATATATTCAGACCAGCTAATGTAAACGATGTTGATTTTTTAGTTAACACGATAATTGAAGCCGAAAAATCGGGTAGTGAAATATTTAGCTATTCAAAGGTTTTTAATTTAAGCGAAGAAGAGGTTGCAGCAATTTTTAAAGAAATGTTTTTAGAAGAAATTGATGGTTGCGAATTTTCGATTTCAAATTATATGGTAGCCGAATTTGAAAATAAGGTTGTTGCCGCTATTGGCGCCTGGGTAGAAGATAAAGAAAATCCTTCTTCAAAAATTAAAAGCAATTTATTGGGGTATTATTTACCTAAAGAGTCAATATTATTTGCTTCACAGGCATCAAAGGTTACCTCTGAACTTATAATAATCCATCCCCCGGGAGCATTATCTCTGGTTATGGTTTATGTTTCTCCAGATCATAGAGGGAATAACCTGATTGATTTATTAACAAAAGAGCATATTAAGAAGAATCAAGGAATTACAGATTTGGCTGTACAAGTAATGGCCAATAATATACCAGCAATTAGGGCGTACAATAAAATTGGATTTGAAACCGCACAAATCGTAAAATCAGAAGATGAAAAAATATTGAATTTTTTACCTGGCAACGAAAAATTATTAATGAAAAAAAAATTAAATTAAAATTTATGGAAGAAAATCAAATTATTGAAAGACTAGAAAAAATTTTCAGTTCAGTTTTTGGCAAAGAATCAATTGTGTTAACACGAACTACTAGCGCCGGAGATATCGCTGAATGGAATTCATTAAATCATATGATCCTCATTTCCGAAGTAGAGACTGCTTTTAATCTTAAATTTAAATTAAAAGAGCTGAACAAAATGCAACATGTGGGCGATTTAATTGATCTTATTATTTCAAAGTCTATCGTTTAAAATAATCATTTCAAATGGAATTTAATAGCATATTATTTGTACTTTTTTTTAGTACCTTTTTTTTTCTGTATTGGTTTGTTTTTAATAAAAACCTTAAGACACAGAATTTATTAATTCTGGCAGGAAGCTATTTATTTTATGCTTGCTCAGACTGGAGATTGTTATCTTTATTAATTATCAGTTCATTTATTAATTATCAACTTGGTAAAAAAATTGCTGCAACTGATGATGAAAAACAAAAAGGATTACTTACCACTTTAGGTGTCACATTTGGTGTAGGACTTTTATTTTATTTTAAGTATTTGAATTTCTTTATTGATTCTTTTTCTAAGTTGATTGCTAGTTTCGGGATTCACACTTCAACACATTCACTTAATATTATTCTTCCATTAGGACTCAGTTTTTATACTTTCAAAACGATTAGTTATTTATTGGATGTAAATTCAGAAAAAATAAAACCTATAAAAGATTGGGTTGTTTTCTTTAATTATGTTTCTTTTTTTCCAACAATGATTGCAGGTCCAATAGATCGCGCCACTTCATTTGCTCCTCAATTAGAAAAAGCAAGAGTGTTTAATTATGAAAACGCAACTACAGGACTCCGACAAATTTTATGGGGATTTTTTAAAAAACTAGTGATTGCTGATAATTGTGTAGAAATAACAAACAATTTATTTGATAATTATTTGAAGTTGCCTGGTAGCTCTCTTGTGCTCGGTGCTTTTATTTACATAGTAGAAATCTATGCTGATTTTTCGGGCTATTCAGATATGGCGATTGGATTTTCACGCTTAATAGGTTTCAATGTCACCAAAAATTTCAACTTCCCATTCTTTTCTCAAAACACAAGTGAATTCTGGAGAAGATGGCATATTTCATTAACAAGCTGGATGACAGAATATGTATACACTCCACTAACATTTGCTTTCAGATCCTGGGGTAAATCAGGATTATTATTAGCTATTGTAATCAATTTTGTATTGGTTGGATTGTGGCATGGTGCTTCCCTTAATTTTATTTTGTTTGGATTTTTACATGGCTGTTATTTTATTCCATTGGTTATTAATGGAACTGTAAACAAAAATCCTGCTAATACTACAGATAACTTCTTTTCTAATTTGAAAAGGTTTATAAACAGATCTGGTACATTTATCCTTGTCATGTTAACGGCTATGATATTGAGAGCAAATTCAATAACCGAAGCTTTTCATTATTATATAAAAATATTTTCAAAATCACTTTTTTCAATCCCAGTCCTTCCTACCCAAAATCCAAAGTCAGACTTAGCTATTATATTTTTCATATTTATTATGTTCATCCTTGAATGGTTTGGAAGACATACAGATTTCGCTTTGGAAAAATTGGGGTCAAAATGGCCTAAAATAATCAGATGGGGAGTTTATATTATTTTTGTATTGGTCATTTTTATTTTTATGGCAAAACCACAACAATTTGTGTATGCTCAATTTTAAATGATTCAGTTTTACTTAAAGTCATTCATCCAAGTTGCATTTCTGTATGATAATTTCTTGCAAGGTTCGAATATAGATTTGAAATAATTTTCGAAATCATACTTTTTTTCAACCAACACATTATCAATTTCCAATAATAATTTATCTGTCCATCCTTCTGCTTGTGATTTGATAATAGGTATTGGATATTTAAATCCTTCTAAGAGTTCTGCTAGTCTGAAATCATTTCCTTCAATTGGAATGATGATAGTATGTGAAACTAGTGATAACATGTTTGTATGAACCCGAGCACTAATAATACAATCACATTCTGCTAATTTCATTGCATATTCTTTGTAATTACGATGTCCACTCATATTGGGTACATTGAATTTTTTAGCAAACATATCAATGATTTCTATATCTCCATATGGCTCATTTGTACAAAAAACCACTTCTTTACCCAAAGCCCGAAGATGCGACACAATTCTGGAAATTTCTTTTTCAGAAATCTTTACCCTGTCTGAAATATTGAAACCTACCTTGTTTTTATTTTTATGCAAATTAATCGTAGTGTCAAGAATGGTGTTTATTGCCGAATCGGGAGCCACTTCGATTATTGCTTCAGGTACTCCGTAATTAATTAAATTTTTCCTAGTTGTTTCACCACGGATAATAATTTTTTCCATCTTGCTGTAAACATGTGCACAGATAGACTGAAATAATGCGGTATTTAGATTTACAGATTGATTAACTGCAGCAGTTTTGATGCCTAATTTCTGAGCTACTCTTATTTCTATTAATTGTCTTAGAAAAACATTACCGCTATTAATATTTTTATTGCCATTGCCATCATTTACTTCTCCTGCGCCACTATACACATGCCAGTCAGAGGCTTTTAATATTTTTGCTCTTTCCACATATGCTTTCGTGTAAACAAACATTGAATTGTACCAACTTTTGAGGGGTTTTAATAATGCTTTCCATTTATCAATTTTGAATTCAGTTTCATTGGCATATAATACAACTTCTCCCTTTTTTGCTTTAAAAGTCACATCATTTTCTTTGTTTATTTTATTGACGATATCATCTGTCCACTTTTCAAATAACTGTAAAGGGTTATCATTTTTTAATAACATTTCAGCTTGATAACCATAAAGTCCAAAAGGCCGACCGTTTACATTAATACTGCAGTCATTTACTTTATCGTGAAATAATTTGATAATCTCATGAGACAAAGCCTCATTGCCAATATTCGTTGTTTTGAGTTTTGTAACAAGGAAAATTTTTTTCATATTTATGATTAGTAAATTTTTAATGTATTTTTTTAGATATTTCTAAAGCAAAAATAATTAATTGAGATGATAAATAATTGATTTAACATAAAGAGTATCAAGTTTTCGGCAATCAATAAATTTTACAAAAAAAATATAGTTGTTTAAATCTACAATTCAGACGTTTAATTAAAAAGCTAAAAACAATCTATTAATTTAATGAAAAAAATAAAAAGAGATAAAGATCAAATAAGTAATTATTTTTTATAGGACAGTAGAGTAGTGATGCTTTTATTATATTTGCAAAGAATTTCTCAATTATTTTATAAATTCATTATTTTAATAACGCCTAATTCTCTAATATTTTCTTTAAAAAAAATTATGGAATCAAAAAATTACTTCTCGGCTTTCATAATGACATACAAAAGAAATTCAACTCTTTTGGAAACCATAAAGTTATTGTTTGATCAAACTTTGCCACCTGAAAAAATATTAATTGTTGATAATGATCCTAATCAAGGCGCAAAAATAGTTTTAGATTCATTTCCCAATCAAAATATTGAATATTATTCTGTTGGCTATAATTCAGGTCCCGCAGGAGCTTCAGCTATTGGATTAAGCTTACTCGCCAAACAAGGATATAAGTGGATTGCCTGGATAGATGACGATGATCCTCCTCAATATAAAGATGTATTTCAAATTTTGTTGGAAACAGGAAATACAAGTCCGGATTGTGGTTGTGTTGGAATGGTTGGTCAATATTTTGACCGAAAAAAAGGAATTATCGTTAGGGTAAATGATGCTGAAATTAAAGGAAAAGGTGCACTAGAGGTTGACATAATTGCAGGAGGCATGATGAAAATTATTAACTCAAAAGTAGTAATTGAGAAGAATATATTACCAGACCCCTCACTTTTTTTTAGTTTTGAAGATCTTGATTTTGATTTGAATCTTCAAAATAATGGATACAAGCTCCTAGTTAATAAAGAACTTTACTATAATGCCAGATTGAAGCATAATAATATTGGCATTAAAAAGCAAAGGGGATTGAAAAAAGATATAAATGTTTTGTGGAGAGAATATTACTCTTTAAGAAATCTGTTTATAATTCAAACAAAAAATAAATTATATCGGGCGAATTTTTTCACATTTTTTAGGATGCTGTATAAAATTATTTCAGGCTTTAAATATGGACTTTCATATGGATTGAAAAATTCAAAACACCTTAGCCTGGCTTTTTTTCATTTTATCATTAATAAAAGAGGATTAATTGATAATCTAAGACGGGTTTAATTTATTAGCTAAGTTTATCATACTTGTTCAAACATCCCTTGGTTTATAAAAAGCGAATTAGATAATAGGCCAATATACGCACTGAAAAATATAGCTAAATCCTCAAGTGTAAACTTTAAACTATAATCTGTCAATCTTTTCTAAAGTAAGACAGGTTGTTTTAACCTATTGAACTTATTAAGCCTTCCAAACCTGTTGAACTGCATTTTTATCTCGCTATGTTCACTGTTCTTTTTTCTCTGATAACAGTAACTTTAATCTGTCCGGGGAAAGTCATTTCTGTTTGAATTTTCTGAGCGATTTCAAAACTTAATTTTTCACTGTCGCCATCTGATACTTTATCCGCTTCTACAATAACCCTAAGTTCACGACCAGCTTGTATTGCATAGGCTTTTTCAACACCCTGATAAGCCAAAGCAAGATTTTCGAGATCTTTAATACGTTGGATATATTGTTGCATGATCTCTCTTCTGGCTCCTGGTCTGGCGCCACTTATGGCATCGCAAGCCTGAATAATCGGAGAGATAACAAATTTCATTTCCATTTCATCATGGTGAGCTCCGATAGCATTTACTACCGCAGGATTTTCGCCATATTTTTCTGCTAGTTTAGCACCCAATAAAGCGTGGCTCAATTCAGTTTCTTCATCCGGAACTTTTCCAATATCATGCAGCAAACCTGCACGCTTGGCTAATTTAGGATTCATACCTAATTCGGAAGCCATGATAGCACAAAGATTTGCGGTTTCACGACTATGCATTAATAGATTCTGGCCATAAGAAGAACGGAAACGCATTCTTCCTACCATTCTGATTAATTCTTTATGTAAACCATGAATACCTAGTTCCATGGCAGTTCTTTCACCAATTTCAAGAACCTGATCTTCTAATTGTTTTTTAGTTTTTTCTACCACTTCTTCAATACGTGCCGGGTGGATTCTTCCATCAGCTACAAGGCGCTGAAGTGAAAGACGAGCAATTTCTCTTCTTAATGGATCAAATGAAGAAAGTACAATAGCTTCAGGAGTATCATCTACTATCAAATCTACGCCTGTAGCGGCTTCAATCGCTCTGATGTTTCTGCCCTCTCTACCGATAATAGAACCTTTAATCTCATCGCTTTCCAGATTGAAAACGGTAATTGAATTTTCAATAGCCTGCTCAGCAGCAGTTCGTTGAATAGTTTGGATAACGATTTTACGGGCTTCTTTGTTAGCTTTTTGCTTAGCATCCTCAATAATTTCCTGTTGCAAAACCAAGGCTTTGGTATGGGCTTCCTGTTTTAAACTCTCAATCAATTGAGCTTTGGCATCTTCTGCAGACAATCCGGCTACTTTTTCCAAACGACGAATATGTTCTTCCTGATGTTTTTCAAGCTCAGTTCTTTTTACGTTCACCACCTCGATCTGGCGATTCAGATTTTCTTTAATGGCTTCGTTTTCTTTGGCTTGCTTATCTAGATTAGCATCTTTTTGATTTATGCTTTGCTCCTTTTGTTTGATGCGATTTTCTGATTCACTTAGCTTCTGAGTGCGCTGTAGCACGTCTTTTTCGTGATCGGCCTTCATTTGTACAAACTTCTCTTTAGCCTCTAAAATTTTTTCTTTTTTGAGGTTTTCCGACTGAGTTTGAGCGTCTGAGATGATTTTTTGAGCTTCTGACTTTGCGTCTTCTACTGTTTTTTTAGTGTTTTTGGCAAATACCATTTTGCCTAAGATGGTCCCCACCAATAATGAGGCCCCACCTATTATGATGGAAAGTATATTCGGTTCCATTAATTTTATTTGTTTTTATCTGATTCACAATATTGTATACCTATCCCGTCGTATTTCGAGCAAGATGATTTGGCAGCGAAGATATTAAATTTTATTCAAGATTTTTACAGAAACGCAAAGTTTTGACTTTGTGAGGATGTACAAAAAGTCAAAAACAGATTTTTTATTGAACTCTTGGGGAGGAATA
>CANFGZ010000039.1 GCA_947446585.1 Chitinophagaceae bacterium
CCTGGAAAAGGGGAGATTATAAAAAGAAGAATTAAATTCAATTATTGTTTGCGGTTTGTAGTTTATGGTTCGTTGTTTTAAAAATTGAAGTAGCTTGGATAATTGGATAATTAGATAATTTGAAACAATTAATCTTTTGAACTTATTGAACATCTGGAACCTTTTGAACAAAACAGCCACAAACACCAAACACCAAACTACAAACAGATTCATATGCGCATTTTTTTAAACGGATTCATGGGATCAGGAAAATCACACTGGGGAAAGATTTGGTCTGACGAAACCGGTATGGCATTTTACGATCTAGATGATATTATTGAAAAGGAAGAAAACATGTCGGTTGATGAACTTTTTGACAAAAAAGGTGAGGCCTATTTTAGAAAAATAGAATCAGACTTATTACGTAGGATGGCCAATCACGACAACTGTGTTGTTTCCTGTGGTGGCGGAACTCCCTGTTATGACGATAATATGAAATGGATGAATGAAAATGGGTTAACTGTTTATCTTCAGGCATCGCCAGTTAAATTGCTGGAAAATATTTTGGATGAAATTGAAAAAAGACCAGTATTGAAAAATATCAATAAAGGTGAAATGCTTTTTTTTGTGGAGCAGAAACTAAAAGAAAGAAGCCAATACTATACACAGTCAAAAATTGAATTGAAGGTATCCGAATTGAAAAATACTACCATAAACGACATTATTCAAAATAGCAATAGCTAATATTCATGCACAAAGGATTTTTGAAAATTTCTTTTTTATTTGCTGCAACAGCAGTAATGCTGGGCGCTTTTGGCGCTCATGGATTAAAAAAAATTATCAGTGAATCTTTATTGCAAACTTTTGAAACCGGAGTGAGGTATCAAATGTATCATGCTTTTGGCTTGATGATAGCGGCTATCTTGTTTAAAGATTTGCAACAAAAAAGGGTAGCAATGGCTTGTTGGTTATTTATCGACGGAATCATTTTGTTCAGCGGTTCTTTATATCTTCTGGCGATAACCGAAGGAAAGTATCCCTTTATTGGCGCCTTTACCCCAATTGGCGGTGTTTGTTTTATTGTTGGCTGGATCTTACTTTTTACATCGGCTTCCAACAAAAAAATATCCTGATAATTTCTGGTTTCACTCCTCATTACAATTCGGTATTTAATATCTTTGTAAACAATGGCTAAAAAAGGAAAATCTAAATCCGCCTCTGGCGAAGAACTTAAGGAAGAAAAAATCGAAAGGGTAAATTTTAAGCAATTAATCAAAGATGAACGTACCCATAAAATTGCTGGAAGCATCTGTTTGTTATTTGCTCTTCTTTTATTTGTTGCATTTACTTCATATTTATTTACATGGGATGAGGATCAGGACAAAGTAATTTCGGAAGGAAGCAAACTTTTCTGGGGTACCGAAACAGAAGTTTCAAATATGATGGGAACATTCGGTGCTTATATCGCTCACTTTTTTATTTACAAAGGATTTGGAATAGCCTCATTCATGTTCTGTTCTTTTTTCTTTGTCCTGGGTGTTAATATGTTCTTCAGTAAAAAAGTATTTTCCATTTTCAGAAATATCAAATACCTGATTGTGGGGCTACCTTTGATCAGTATTACTGCATCTGCTTTATTTGGAAAGAATTCTTTTCCATGGGGAGGTGCAGTTGGAGACATGTGTAATGACTGGATGAAAATAACTATTGGCAGCATTGGTACTTATGGGGTAATTACTATTGCTTTTCTTGGTTATGTAATATGGAGATTTAATCCTGCTTTTGATAAATTATTTTCCAAAGAAAAAGATGTTGTTTTAGAGCAAACTTCACATGAGGAAGAAATGGCTCCTTTAATAGCTGAAGAAAAAAATAAAAAATCCAGAAATAATAAACCGAAAGAAGAGGAGGCAAAATTGTTTATCGAGGAAACAGTTCAGGAGCCAGATATCATTGAGGTCAAAGAAGAATTACCTTTCATTATGCCCATCGAAGAACCTGCTTCAATAACAAAACATCCGGCAATAGATACTTCAGGTTTGGCATTGGAAATCAAATCAGCGGATTCAATAATTGAAGTTGAAGAAAAGACTCCCGAAAAAATTCAGATAAAGCCTTACGATC
This sequence comes from Chitinophagaceae bacterium, assembly GCA_947446585.1. GTDB lineage: Bacteria > Bacteroidota > Bacteroidia > Chitinophagales > Chitinophagaceae > Ferruginibacter. The sequence continues at coordinate 2,104 of CANFGZ010000039.1, forward strand.
CTATTCTTGACTTGCGCGATTATAAATTTCCTACACTTGATTTGCTAGAAAATCACGGCAGTGAAAAAATAGTTCAAGATCCTCAAGAACTGGAAAATAATAAGAATCAAATCATAAATACACTTAAGAATTACGATATCAACATACAGAGGATTTATGCAACAGTGGGCCCTACTGTAACTTTGTATGAAATTATTCCTGCTGCAGGTGTGCGTATTTCGAGAATCAAAAATCTTGAAGATGATATTGCGTTAAGCCTTGCTGCACTTGGCATACGTATCATTGCACCTATTCCTGGAAAAGGCACTATTGGTATTGAAGTGCCTAACGCAAAGAAGACGATTGTAAGCATGAAGACATTGTTGTCTTCTGATAAGTTTACTAAAAATAATTTCGCGCTGCCGATTGCTATTGGTAAAAGAATTGATAATGAAAATTTCATTGTTGATCTGGCTAATATGCCTCACTTGTTAATGGCAGGTGCTACCGGTCAGGGTAAGTCGGTAGGATTAAATGCTATACTTGTTTCCTTATTATACAGCAAGCATCCTTCTCAATTAAAGTTTGTTTTGGTGGATCCTAAAAAAGTGGAGCTCAGTATTTATAAAACTATAGAGAGACATTTTCTTGCAAAATTACCCGGAGAAGAAGATGCTATCATCACCGACACCAAAAAAGTGGTTCATACATTAAATGCGCTTTGCATTGAGATGGATAATCGTTATGATTTATTGAAAGAGGCTGGTTGTAGAAATATCAGAGAGTACAACGAAAAATTTGCAGAGCGTAAACTGAATCCCGAAAAAGGACATCAGTTCCTACCCTTCATCGTGCTGGTGGTAGATGAGTTTGCCGATTTGATTATGACAGCAGGTAAAGAAGTAGAGATGCCTATAGCTCGTCTGGCTCAATTGGCAAGAGCGGTGGGAATACATTTGATCATTGCCACACAGCGTCCTTCGGTAAATATTATTACCGGTACTATTAAAGCCAACTTTCCTGCACGTATCGCATTTAAAGTAAGCAGTAAAATTGATAGTCGTACTATTTTAGATGCCGGTGGTGCAGAGCAGCTTATTGGTAAAGGAGACATGCTGATCAGCTATAGCGGAGAAATTGTACGCTTGCAATGTGCTTTTGTAGACACACCGGAGGTAGATAAGATTGTGGATTTCATTGGCGATCAAAGAGGTTATCCTCAGGCTTTCATGCTGCCTGAATATATCGATGAAAAAGATGCAGAAGGCAAAGACTTTGATTTAAATGATAAGGATGCTTTATTTGAAGATGCGGCAAAATTGATTGTAAGCAGCCAAAGCGGAAGTACATCATTATTGCAACGCAGAATGAAACTGGGCTACAATCGCGCCGGAAGACTGATGGATCAATTAGAAGCAGCAGGTGTGGTGGGTCCTAGTCAGGGCTCTAAAGTAAGAGATGTGTTGATCAGATCAGAAGTTGATTTGCAGGAGCTGTTGAATGGGATGGGATAGAAGCCTCTCCCCAGCACTCTCCAAAGGAGAGGGTGACTCAATAAATCACAATCATTTTCCCCTTTTGAGGGAATTAAAGGGGGCTAAATATCATACTCCATGTCAAAATTCCTCATAGTCGGTTTAGGTAATATAGGTGATGAATACGCCAATACACGTCACAACATTGGATTTGATGTGGTTTTTGCTTTTGTACAAAAACACGGAGGAGTTTTTAAAACAGAAAGATTGGCTTACGTGGCAGAAGTAAAGTGGAAAGGAAAGCAATTTGTTTGTGTTTGTCCAACCACTTTTATGAACTTAAGCGGCCGTGCATTTAAATATTGGCAGGAAAAAGAAAAAATTCCAACAGAAAATACCTTGACTATCGTAGATGACCTTGCCTTGCCAATAGATAAAATCAGACTCAGAAAAAGTGGTACCCATGCCGGTCACAACGGACTTAAAGACATACAGAATATTTTAGGTACTGACGAATACCCCAAATTAAGGTTTGGAATTGGCAATATTTTTCCAAAAGGGATGCAGGTGGATTTTGTACTGGGAAAGTGGAAATCAGAAGAAATACCTATAGTAAAGCATAAAATTGAGAAGTCTGTTGAAATTATTGAAAGTTTTGCTTCAATAGGAATAGACCGAACAATGACTAATTATAACAACCTAAATTACTCCCCCAATAATAATTAATTAACACTTTGTTTTTTTTAGTGGTCTTTTCTTTATTTTCGTACCAAGAATAATCTTTAACCCCAGACAAAAGCGATTAATGAAGATAATTTGTATCGGAAGAAACTATGCTGATCATGCCAAAGAGTTGGGGAATGAAATTCCTGACGAACCGGTTATATTTATGAAGCCCAAAAGTGCTTTATTACAACCTCATACTCCATTTTATTATCCTGAATTCACAAACGAGCTTAATTACGAGTGTGAATTGGTATTGCGTATCAGCAAGAATGGCAAATATATTCAGGAACGCCATGCCTCTAATTATTATAATGGCATTACGGTTGGTATAGATTTTACTGCCAGAGATATCCAAGACGAATGTAAGAAAAAAGGCTTGCCCTGGGAAAAAGCAAAGGCATTTGATAATTCTGCTGCCGTTGGAAAATTTTTAGATATCACGCCAGAAATCAATAAGAAAAATATCAATTTTTCATTTTCTAAAAATGCAGAAGTTGTTCAGACAGGTAACTCCGGACAGATGCTTTTCAGTTTTGATAAATTAATATCCAACATATCCAACTACTTTTCATTAAACATTGGAGACCTCATTTTTACAGGCACACCGGCAGGAGTCGGAGAGTGTGTGGTAGGAGATGAGCTCGAGGCTTTTTTTGAAGGTAACAGCATGCTAAAAGTAGAAGTGAAATAAAAAAGGTTCAATAGGGTTCTAATACAATACCTATTTCTTTTATTGACGAATCTTCTGAACGTTTTATTCTTCATAAAACAACTGCAACGAACCAAAATAACTTTCCGTCCAACCCATAGTAATTTCCTCAAAACTCTCATCCGGAATATTGGTATGCCTAAGTTCTACTGATGTTTTCGATTTGTCTTTATGGAGAATGATGGTAACAATGGAAGGGGCTTCTTGCTCCCCAAAATACCATTCCTGCACTATTTTCTTTCCAGGTTCAAAGCTGATATTTTTTCCACAAATACTTTCGTCCCAAAGAGAAAATTCTGTTCCTTCGATAGCCTCCATAATCGCAGGCTCTCCAGTCCAAAGCTGTATGGTTGCAGCATTTGTAAGTGCACTATACAAAATTTCTGGTTCTGTATTTATGGTGTAGTATTTTTTGAAGTCTTTCATTTTTCAGTTTTTAATGTTTATTTTTATTCAAGGGGGTTAATTAACAATTAGAGGAAATCTAAAATTGTAAATTTGTTTTCGGTTTTTAGAAATCCAATTGTCTGTAAATATATAAATGACATTTTTGATGAAGCACAAATTACATTTTATTGTTTGTTTTTTATTTCTGATATTTTCTCAAAATATCTTTTCTCAATACAAGGAGTTTAAATTAACTCAATATGGGGATACCATAAACGCCATTAATAAAGAAGGCCAGAAAGTAGGGAAATGGGTGATTGAGACAAGCGAATTGCGAGGCGAGCCTGGCTTTGTAGAAGAAGGCATTTACAAAAAAGGGGAGAAACATGGTTACTGGCGAAAATATTCAACTTTGGGAGATTTGCTTTCGGTTGAAAATTATATCTATGGAGGGAAAGCCGGATTACAACAATATTTTACTTTCTTAGGTGATCTTGAACATGAAGAAACCTGGAAAGGATACAATCCGGATGCACCTTATGATACCATCGCTGTTTATGGAACAGGTAGTGGTGAAATTGTAGATTATAAAATTGTAAAAGCTCAACCATACAGCGTGAAAGACGGAGAATGGAGATATTATGAAGCTGGAAGGGTAACCAGAACAGAACAATGGAGCAATAACAATCTGGTTAATCCTAAAGCTCCTAAAGTAACTACAAGTAAACAGCCTTATGTTAAACCTGAAAAAGTTGATAAAACACCCACTATGATGGACTGGGAAAAAAAGCATAAGGGTAAAAAGTATGTGGAAGGGGCAACGCATTTGTAACGTTTCACTTGTTTGGCGTTTGGTCGCTACGCTTGTTTGGCGTTCATTGTTTTGGTTGAACGAGAAACACCAAACACCAAACACCAAACGCCAAACAAACAAAAGACTAAAGTCCCTTCTGCATCGGATTCGTTCCTCCCGGCATATTTCTTCTTCCTCGGTTTTCTGTTTTTCCTTTGAATAACTGAAATTTACTAGGTTCTGAAACTATAGGCCAGGTGTTGTTTTTCTCGTCTATGTCTGCAGTTTCGCGGTAAGGGTCTAGTTTTACGGAAACTACTTCTTTATCTTTCATAAAAGTTTTAGTAATCTTATTTTCATTTTTACGCCAAACATTTACGCCAATTCTGTCTACTTCTTTTGATCCATCTTTATAAGTCCATTCAATTATCACAGGCATAACTAATCCTCCTTTGTTGCTCATAGATAATTCGTAGATTTTTTTATCTCCGGCGATTTTTATTTTCTCTTCTGGTGTGTACACTTCAATGGTTGTAGCGGGTGTTGTTATGACAAATGCGCTCGTATCTATTTTTGCTAATCCACGATCATATCTCCAGTAAAAATCTCTTAGCGAAGTATCGGCATCTGTGGCAAAAACGATGCTCTTATCTTCTCTGTTTCTGATTTTAGAAATATCATCGTAGTTGTTTTGTATGGGTTTGGCTACTGGTACAGTAGTAGTTTTTGCTTCAGTAGTTTTTGCTTCCTGAAGATCTGTGTTCACTACAGACCATTTTAAACTGTCTAATGAAATGTCCACTGGATCTGTGTTATAGAACCATCCTCTCCAGAACCAGTCTAAATCCTCTGCACTAGCATCTTCCATAGTACGGAAAAAATCAGCGGGTGTGGGATGTTTGAATGCCCAGCGTTGACAATATTTTTTAAAGGCAAAATCAAAATTCTTTCTGCCCATAATGGTTTCTCTTAAAATATTCAAACCAGTTGCCGGCTTTGCGTAAGCGTTAGGTCCAAACTGAAGGATGTTTTCGCTGTTGGTCATAATCGGCTCCAACTGATCTTTTGGCAATTTCATGTAGTCTACAATTTTATATGCCGGACCTCTGCCTACAGGAAATTTATTGTCCCATAATTCTTCGGTTAGATATTCTACAAAAGTATTCAACCCTTCATCCATCCAAGTCCATTGTCTTTCATCACTGTTGATAATCATGGGGAAGAAATTGTGACCCACTTCATGAATAACTACACCCAACATTCCGTTTTTAATACCTTCAGAATAAGTGCCATCTTTTTCACAACGTCCGTAATTGAAGCAAATCATGGGGTATTCCATGCCGTTTGCCGCTTCAATGCTTTGTGCAACAGGATATGGATAAGGAATAGTAAAATGAGAATAAGATTTGATGGTATGGGCAATGACTTTTGAACTGAACTTACGATATAATGGATAAGCTTCTTTTCCATAAGCACTCATGCACATTACTTTCTTGCCTTCAACCATTGCAGGCAAAGCATCCCATACAAATTTACGGCTGCTGCCCCAGGCGAAATCACGAACACTGTCGGCTTTGAATATCCATGTTTTCTTTTCTGTACTTTTTTGTTTTTCTCTGGCCATTGCTTCTGCAAGGGTTACAATTTCTGTTACGTCTTTTGCGGTTTGTGCAGCTTGCCATCTTTTAAATTGTGCAGCGCTTAAAACTTGCTGATAGTTTTGTCCCTGGCCAGTTGCCATGATTACATGATCAGCAGGTACGGTCATGCTTACCTGAAAATTGCCAAATATCAATGCAAATTCTCCTGATCCTGCAAACTGATGATTTTGCCATCCCTGAAAATCAGAATAAACACATAATCTTGGATACCATTGTGTCATAGTAAAAATATCGTTGCCTTCTTCAGGGAAATTTTCATAACCACCACGGCCGCCATATTTCATTCTGTCGGCAATAAAATAATTCCATTCGATCTTGAAAATAAATTTTTCACCTGATTTGAGTTTTTTAGGCAAATCAACTCTCATCATTGTCTTGTTGATATTGTAGTTCAAAGGTTTTCCCATTGGATCTGTTACACTCATAATATTATCGCCAAATTCTTTATCTTTTTTGCCTTGTAATCTTGAGATATCTTGTTCGTTAATTTGAAATGGCATGGTATTACTGCTTTCGTATCCGGCATTATTGGTTGTGCTTTGCTGGTTTTCATCCAGCTGCAACCACAGATAGTCAAGCGCATCAGGGGAGTTGTTATAAAATGTAAGTGTTTCTTTACCCAGTAATTTACGATTGGGCTCATCCAATTCACAAACAATATTGTAGTCACATCTTTCTTGCCAGTACTTAGGTCCGGGAGCGCCACTTGCCGTTCTGTATTCATTTGGAGAAGGTAAGATAGTACCTAGCTGCTCGAAACGGTTTCCGTGATTACTTCCGGGATTGTTTCTGATATCCTGAGCGAAAGTATTTACTACTGAAATGCAAATGAATAGAGAGAATAAAATTCGTTTTGTCATGACTGGAAATTAAGGCTGTAAAAGTATAGAATTTTGATTGCTTTAAAATGGTAATCTTGTTAAAGCGAAATATAATCCCCCTAAAAGTGAAATACCCGACAATAACCAAACCCACCACTTTCTGGCAAACCCAAGCTGATGAACTACAATTTGAGATAGTAATAGAATAATGAATACAACAACAATTTGTCCGACTTCAATGCCAATATTAAAACTTAGCAATGGAATTGCGATGTGTTGTGATTCAGCTAATGTCATTTTTATAATTCCGGCAAAGCCCATACCGTGTATCAATCCAAAAAGCATGGTAAGAAAATAGTTGAATCCTTGTTGTTTGATGTCAAAATCCTTTCTGAAAAAATTCAGGGCGGCAGTTACAACGATAGTTACAGGAATCAGAAATTCAACCCATTTTTCATTGAAATGTATTTTATCATAAATACTTAATGCCAATGTAAGTGAGTGGCCGATGGTGAATGCAGTAATCAAAATAATAACCTGCTTTCTGTTTTCAAAAAGATAAACAGCAGTTAGTGCCAATAAAAACAATAAGTGATCCAGTGCATCCCAACTGATGATATGCGACCAGCCCCATTCAAAATAAAAACTAAAATCTTCCATTGTTAATGAAATTCTTGACAGCTATATCATAGATTTGGGTTCAAATTACATGATTCAGTTGAAACCTATTTCAATATTAAAAAATAAAAAACATTCGCTGAGCAGACTGACGCTTTTGTTTACAATACTTTTCATTTTTTCTGGAGCTGCTCATCATCCCATTTATGTTAGTGTTACAGAAATTGAACACAATGCTAAAGAAAATACACTCGAAATCAGTTGTAAGATTTTTACCGGCGATTTTGAAGCCGTGTTAAGAAAAAACAGTCAATTGAAAATTGACCTTCTTGCTCCAAAAGACAAAAAAGCAATGAATGCTTTGGTTAGCAATTACATTCTGCAGCATCTCAAAATAAAAGTAAACGAAAAGCCGGTAACGCTCACATTTATCGGATACGAACAAAATGAAGAAACCATTCAAAGTTATTTTGAGGTAGACGATGTAAAGTCTGTAAAGTCAATGGAAGTGCAGGATAATATTTTATACGAATACAAATCAGAACAGATCAGTATCATTCATGTGATTGTGGATGGGAAGAGGAAGAGTACGAAATTGAATAATCCGGAGGATACGTTCAAGTACAACCCCCTTTAGTTCCCCCCAAGGGGGAAGATAATCAAACTCCCTATCTTTTGGAGAGGGTTGGGGAGAGGCTATTAATTCTCCATGTCCTCTTTCAGTTCCTCCGAAATCGTTACCAATATTTTATCAATTCTTTGTCCATCCATGTCGATGATTTCGAAATTAAAATCCTTCCATGAAAATTTTTCTCCGGTAGCAGGAATGTGTTCTAATTCATGCAATACAAATCCGGCTAGTGTATCAAATTCATGTTCGCCTTCATTCATCCAATTGGCTCTTTCAAAATAACTCAGGAAGTCATAAAATTGTATAAGTGCATCAATCAGAAAACTACCGTCATCTCTTTTTATAATTTCAGGTTCATCCTGCCCGGATTGAGGAACATCACCAACAATAGCTTCCATGATATCATTAAGTGTGATCATGCCTTCAAGTGTGCCATATTCATTTACAATAAAACAGGCATGGATCTTTGAATTCTTTATTTTTTCGAGTAACTGGTAAGCTTTATTATTTTCGGGAACAAATAAAGCAGGTTTTATTAATGATTGTAATTTAGCTTGTGGTGCTGCTTTCAAGAGATCCTTTACATAAACAATACCTTTTATTTCGTCGATTGATCCTTCGCAAACTGGGTAGGTACTAAAAATCACTTCATTCAATTTTGACTTAACGTCTTCAATGGTATCCGAAGCGTCGAGCCATACAATTTCTGTGCGATGTGTCATCAATGAAGTTATATTTCTATCTCCTAAATGAAATACCCTTTCAATAATTTCTTTTTCATCTTCTTCAATAGAGCCGTGTTCACTTCCTTCAGAAATCATTGCTTTTATTTCTTCTTCAGTAATGGCATTATCAGATAATTTTCTGATGCCCATGATTTTAAAAATCAGGTTAGTGATATTGGTGAGCAGCCAAACAATAGGATATAAAACTGAAGAAATTAAATTCATCGGACCTGCAGCGATTCTTGCAATTTTTTCAGAGCGAATTAAGCCCAATTTTTTGGGAATTAATTCGCCAAAAATTATCGAAAGAAAGGTAACCGATACCACTACGATTGATGTTGCAATAGATCCGGCGTAGGGCTTTAAAAGAACAATTTGTTCAATAAGTGGCTTTAATTGATTGCCAAATTTTTCTCCTGAGTAAACACCCGTTAAAATAGCAATGCCAGTCATGCCAATTTGTGCCGTACTCAAAAAACGTTCAGGATGATCTATCAAAGCAAGGGCTGCTTTTGCTTTTAAATCTCCTTTATTAGAAAGGCTTTCCATTCTTGTTCTTCTTGCACTAATCAATGAAATTTCGCCAACTACAAACAAGCCGTTAAGTACAATCAGTAAGAGTAAAATAATTATTTCCATATTTTTTTATAAATAAAAAATCATTTAATGATTTTCGATTCTATGCAAATATAAGGGATGATATATTTCTATGACTTAGACAGTTATTTTATTTTGATTAGAACAAATTTATTCAATTGCTGCTCTCTAGTTTTGGGATTAATGAAATTCAGGGAAAGTTTTGTTACCGGAAAATCATTCCCATTATGCAGAATAGTGAATGATTTATGAATAGCATCAAAATCGGACAGCTTATTTTTTGTTGTTAAAACAAATTCGCCTGATTTGAAATCCGCAACACTATCTTTCTGTTGTATAATTCCATTAGCATAAAAATCCAGACTTCTCCAGATTTCATATTGATAGGTAAAAACATTATTTACGGGTATGTTGTTTTTTGAAATCCATTTTCCGGCATTGCTTCCTGCCTGATAATTCAATATCGCGGGATAAAACGAACCGTTGAGAAAAAGGTTAAGTCCAATTGCTGTGTACAAGCATATATAAACAATCAGCCATTTTGACTGGCGTTGTTTAAAATAAAAAAATATAAATCCTGCAAATAAAATTAATGCTAAAACTGCAACAATTGGATGTATCGTTTCGAAAGTAAATCCAAGCAAAGCGATTAACAAAATCCACAATAAACTAAAAACAATAAAATGAAAGATGCTCAACTTTTTTAAAATTTCTGTTGATTTTAAATCGCTTATTTTTTCGGTAAGATAATTTGCAGTAATAATTGCGGCGAAAGGAAAGGCAACAAAAATATAATGGGGTAACTGATACTTACTCATGCCTAAAGAAAGATAGGTCAATAAAAATCCTCCATAAGTAATTACTTCATCTTTTATTTTGGGTTTGAAACGATTGTGAAACAGTGAAAGAGATTTATTAATAAATGCCATTAAAAAAATGATTATCCAGGGAAGAAAAGACCACATCATATTTTGAAGCAGAAAAAAAATATTGGCATTATTATTCCAGGTAGACTCTCCGGTTATTCTTCCAAAACTTTGTGTCCAGTAAAAAAATCGGATTCCTGAAACATGGTTTTTATTATACATTATTTTTTCTGGATGAAGATCAAATTGCTGATATAATCCAATGCTCATGGGCAATAATAAGATGGCGATAATGATGACACCAAGTAAATATTGCCATTTGAAAAGAAATTTAAAATCTTTAGTTAATATAAAATGTGTGCCGAAAGCAAATATGGGAACCATTAAGGCGATAGGTCCTTTAGTCATCATGCCTACTGCAATACCCACACAGCCTAAAATAAAATGTTGAATCTTTTTTTGCTGATGCCAGCAAGCCAATTGCCAGATGCTGAATGAAACGGCCCCCATAAGTATGGTATCTGTTCTTACATCATGATTCATTAAAAAAAATCCCTGAGTTGTAGCCAGAATTAATGCAGCGAGTAAAGCTGTTTTATGATCATAATATAATTTTGAAAAACGAAAAGTAGAAACAATGGCAATCAACGCAAATAGAAAAGAAGGTAAACGATAAGCGAAGTTATTGACTCCAAAAACTTTCATGAAAAATGCACTTATCCAAAATAGAAAGGGTGGTTTATCCAGGTAATCTTTTCCAAGATCATAAATTTTAAGATAATTTCCACTCGATAGCATCTCTCTGCTCATCGACGCATATTGAGCAGCGTCGATATCCATGATGTCTATTTGAAAACCTAAAATATAGATGAGCAGCAAAAAAAAACCTGTTACAAAAAGTTCTTTGTTTTTCATGATGATAATTTATGCATTGAGCATGCCAAATTTATTGATAAAAAATTTACCTGTTAATGAACCTATGATACATCCGAGAATGGCTCCTCCAAGAATGTCGAATGGGAAATGAACGCCAACATATACTTGTGCATAAGAAATCAATCCTGCCCAAAGAAATAAAATATAAGCAGTGCTACCCATCAGTTTGTGCAATGTAATAAACAAAAACATGGCCATACCAAAATGGTTTGCTGCATGAGATGAAGTAAAGCTTCCGTTTTGTCCGCAATGATTTACTAAAACCCGAATGGTATCGGCAAGTTCGATATCATTACAAGGTCGGTTTCGGTGAACAAGTGGTTTTATTATTCTGCTGCTTAATAAATCTGTGAGACCAGCAGTAATTCCTAATCCAATAATCCAGAACAATCCTTTCTTTCCAAAATTAAATAAAGACCAGATAAGCAGAAAAAGATAGAAAGGAATCCACACCATTGGCTCGCGAGCGATAGGCATAAGGGTATCAAAAAAAGAATTGGTATATTTTTGATTAATTATCGAAAAAAGATACTTGTCAAGAGCAATGATTTTTTTAAACATTTATTTTGGGGTTCTCTATTTTATGGATAAAAATAAAGATTAATAATTTTAACTTGTTTAATTTGTGCAAAATTCTATGCATAATTAACCCATTCTTTTTATTTATTCTATAAATCCTGTTATTAAAGTAAATTAAATTAATTAATGAATAAGCTTTCCATCTTAATGCCTGCTTATAATGAAGCAAAAACAATCGAACAAACATTGAGAAAAATAATGGAAGTAAAATTGGTTGGCGGCTTTCTTAAACAAGTTATCATTATCAATGATTGTTCAACAGATGAAACAGAAAAGGTTGTTCAGCAATTCATCAAAGAGAATCCTGCGGAAGAGATTATTTATTTCAAGCACTCAATAAACAAAGGCAAGGGAGCAGCTCTTCATACAGGAATTGAAAAGGCCACCGGAAGTCATATTATTATTCAGGATGCGGATCTCGAATATGATCCTCATGAGTTTAATATTTTATTACAGCCCATCATTAACGGTTCGGCTGATGTGGTTTATGGCAGCCGTTTCATAGGAGGAAAGCCACACCGAATTTTGTTTTTCTGGCATACGATTGGAAATAAAATGCTAACTTTTTTCTCCAATATGTTTTCCAACATGAACCTTACGGATATGGAATCGTGTTATAAACTTTTCAGAGCAGATTTGATAAAAGCTATAAAATTAGAAGAAAAAAGATTTGGTTTTGAGCCCGAGATTACTCAAAAAATTGCTAGAGTAAAAGATATAAGAATTTACGAAGTAGGCATTTCTTATTATGGCCGAACCTACGAGGAAG
>CANFGZ010000040.1 GCA_947446585.1 Chitinophagaceae bacterium
GGTGTTGTGGAAATCAATAAAGACAATTTCGTGGAGTCATTTAATGAAAAGAAATATTATGCCAAAGGACTTATCAACGGAGGCGTTTATGTATTGAATGTAAATAAATTTTTACAACTGACTTTCTCTGATAAATTTTCATTTGAAAAAGATTATCTTGAAAAATATGTCACTTCTCAAAGAATGCTGGGTTTAATTCAAGATCAATATTTTATAGACATCGGAATCCCTGAAGATTTTGAAAGAGCAGGTATAGAGCTGAGTTAAAAATTTGTTTGTTGTTTATGGTTATGTTTTTAAATATACACCACAAAACAAAAACAACAAACCATAAACAACAAACAACGAAATTGATTCCTTTTAAAAATATAGATAAAACATGGACACTTTTTCTTGATAGAGATGGTGTAATCAATCATGAAAAGCCATTGGATTATATTCACAAATGGGATGAATTTGTTTTTTATGACGGCACGTTGGATGCTATTAAAACCTTCTCCGGCATATTCAATCGGATTATTGTGGTAACCAACCAAAAAGGCGTTGGTAAAGGATTAACCTTATTAAGTGATCTGGAAATTATCCATGAGAATATGAAAGCCCAAATCAAAGCTGCGGGTGGTTATATTGATGAAGTTTATTTCTGTCCGGATTTAGATGAACAGAGCCCTTACCGAAAACCCAATCCCGGAATGGGAATTAAAGCAAAATCGAAATTCCCTGAAATTGATTTTAAAAAATCGATTATGGTTGGCAATACCATTGGAGATATGGAATTTGGCAGAAATCTGGGAATCTTTACTGTTTTTTTATCTACTACCCGACCCGAAGTTAGTGCTGAAGATCCTCGAATTGATCTTTTTCTGAACTCCCTGCAAGAATTTGCTCTACTATTAAAAAAGCGACTTTAGTTAAATTATGATTTTTTGAAAAAAAACTAAAGCAATGCCAGTTTTTGTTCATTAAATTTATGAAATGAAATCATATCTAATCACCTCTGTATTTTTTTGTTTATTTATTTCTGCTCACGCACAGCATATCAGTAAAGAAGATTTAAATCGATTAAAAATCCAGGAAGACTCGATGAAAAAACCTGCCATTGATTTGATTCAAGGAATAAATGCATCAGACCGTTTTAAGGCAGACAGTATTTTTACAAAAACATTTGTACGTGCTTTAAAAACAAAAAATTCATTTTACTACCCTTTTGATTCTTTGTATTCTATATCCATGCTCTACGCTCCAGACAGTCTCTTTAAAATTTACACCTGGCAATTGATTATTGATGACAATATTATCCGTCAGCATGGTGCGATTCAGATGAATACTGCCGATGGCTCCTTAAAATTGTTTCCATTGATTGACAAATCAGAAAACACACAAAAAATACAAGATACAATAGCCAACAATTATGCTTGGATGGGCGCGGTTTATTATAAAATAATTTTGAATAAATCAAAAGACAAATCCATTTATACGCTTTTGGGATACGATGAAGATAACATCCGTTGCAATCGAAAATTTATTGACGTATTACATTTCGAAAATGAAGAACCTATTTTTGGAGGTAATTTTTTTGATTTCACAAAAGACAGTTCTCAATCTCAGCAGCGTGCCCGCCATGTCATGGAATTCAAAAAAGAAGCAGGCCCAAGATTAACTTTCGATAAGGAAATGAATATGATTATTATGGAACATCTTGTTTCTGAATCGAACGAACCAAAAAAGAAATGGACATTAGTTGGTGATGGCGACTACGAAGGTTTTAAATGGAATGGAAGTACTTGGGTTTATATACCAAAAGTGTTCGACAATGTAACTCCTGAGGGAAAAACACCAATGCCTAAACCTTTATTAGATGAAAAAGGAAATATCGACAACAGTAATTTAAAAGTTCAGTAAATAAAGAATTTCATTAGTTTCGTTTACTGCTCAAAGTGTCCAAACTATCCTCGGGAAAATGACGATACTTAAACAGTAATGGAAATAATACAACCAGTACAAGTGCATAGCCTGCAAATGAGAACCAGATCATAGGCCAGTTTTTTATTCCGTTGACAGTAAATTCATCAACAACCCAACCGCTCCCCAATCCACCAATGATGGCACCAAAGCCGTTTGTAATCATCATGAACAAACCTTGTGCGCTCGCTCTCATGTTTGAAGGTGTTTCCTTTTCAATAAATAAAGATCCAGAAATATTGAAGAAATCAAAAGCCATTCCATAAACGATCATCGACATGAATAAAAACACGAAACCTCCGTCCGGATCAGCAATTCCAAACAAACCAAAACGTAAAACCCAGGCCAGCATACTAAAAATCATAACCACCTTAATACCAAATCTTTTGAGAAAGAAAGGAATCGTTAAGATAAAAAGGGTTTCAGAAATCTGAGACAATGACAACATAACTAATGGATGATTAACAACAAATGAATCCGGATAATCTGTTTTGAAGTCATTTAAAAAACTACCTCCAAAAGTATTGGTAATTTGTAGCGCGGCACCAAGTAACATCGAAAAAAAGAAAAAGACAAACATCTTTTCCTGTTTTAAAATAACAAAAGCATCGAGCCCTAACTTTGAAGCAAGGCTTTCGTTATTTCTCTTTCCAACGGGTGGACATTTAGGCAAGCTTAAGCAATAAAATCCCATAATAATTGCAGAAATCGCAGCTACGTAAAACTGCAAATTACTACGACCAAACCCTGATAAATCTTCAAACCACATTGCGCAAATAAATCCTATTGTTCCCCATACTCTTATTGGCGGGAAAACGGATTGAACATCATAACCTGATTGAACCAAAATTCTATAAGAAACAGAATTACTTAATGAAATTGTTGGCATATAAGCCATAGAATTGAGCAACATCACCCAAAACATAACAGCAGGATCGTTTATGAAAGAAGCGGCTATCAGACAGAGCGCTCCTAAAAAATGGCTGTAGCCTAAAACCTTTTCGGCATTTACCCATCTGTCTGCAACAATCCCCAACAAGGCAGGCATAAATAAAGAAGCAATTCCCAATGTAGAATAAATTCCTCCAATTTCAACTCCATGAAAAGGTTGAAGTCCATTTACTTTTATTGAAAACAAATAACCTCCTGTTGAAATTAACCAGGATCCCCAAATGAAAAACTGTAAAAAACTCAAAATAGTTAGACGTAGCTTAATGGTCATCGTTCTGAAGTTTTGGATTTTGAGAACTCAAGTTACCATTTTTTTTTTAACAGCAAATATTTTTAAAACATCAACATTTTGTATTATATTTTTAAAGTCCAAAAAATCAACTAGATTAACTTTCAATGAGCGTAAATTTGTAAAAAAATTTAAATGAACAATATCACAGAATTATTAATGAATCGTTCAACTGACGCTACACTTAATTCTATTTCAAAAAAAGTTGGTGAGGGCATAAGAATTACTGATGAAGACTGTCTCTATCTTTTTGAAAATGGTGATTTATCTTTTGTTGGAACATTAGCTAATTTCATCAGAGAGAAGAAGCACGGCGACATTACTTACTTTAATAGAAATTTCCATATAGAACCTACCAACGTTTGTGTTTTCAGTTGCAAATTCTGTTCTTATTCAAGATTATACGCTCATAAAGAAGAAGGATGGGAATTGAGTATAGATCAAATGGTGGATATTGTAAAGAGTTATGATAACAAACCTATAACTGAAGTCCATATTGTTGGCGGCGTTCATCCCAAAATGAATATGGATTATTTTAAAGAGCTGCTACTTAAAATACGAACACACCGACCTGATCTGCATATAAAAGGATTTACTGCTGTAGAACTGGATTATATGTTTCGCAAAGCAAAGCTTACTGTTGAAGAAGGACTTCAGCAACTTAAAGACGCGGG
Organism: Chitinophagaceae bacterium; assembly: GCA_947446585.1. GTDB lineage: Bacteria > Bacteroidota > Bacteroidia > Chitinophagales > Chitinophagaceae > Ferruginibacter. The sequence continues at coordinate 3,877 of CANFGZ010000040.1, forward strand.
ACTTCAATCTTTACCTGGTGGTGGTGCCGAAATTTTTCATTCTGAAATTCGAGATTTAATTGCAGGCGATAAAGTGAGTGGAGAGGGTTGGCTGAAAATTCATGAAACGGCTCATCAATTAGGAATGCACAGTAATGCGACTATGCTTTACGGTCATATTGAAAAATACGAACACCGAATTGACCACATGCGTAAGCTTAGAGATTTACAGGATAAAACAAATGGATTCAACACTTTTATACCACTTAAATTTCGCAATGCCAATAATGATATGAGTTATGTGAATGAATCTACCATTACTGAAGACATGCGGATGTATGCTATTGCCAGAATTTATCTGGATAATTTCCCTCACCTTAAAGCATACTGGCCGATGCTGGGCAGACAAAATGCTCAACTTTCACTTTCTTTTGGTGTAAATGATATTGATGGTACAATTGATGACTCAACAAAAATTTATTCAATGGCCGGAAGTGAGGAACAAACACCAACAATGACTACCGAACAATTAGTAGCTCTCATCACTCAATCAAAAAGAAAGCCAGTTGAAAGAGATACTTTATATAACATTATCAAAGATTATAGTGAAACAGCTGTAACTGCTTAATATTTTTTTCTTTAAAAACAAACATCATGTCAACTTGCAATTTTAATATTAATTTTTCAGGCTCTGCAGAAGAAATTCTTGCCAAAGCAAAATCAGCTGTTGAATCTCAGGGTGGGTCATTTATTGGAGATACCCTTGCGGGAAATTTCAATGTAAGCCTCATGTCAAATACCGTTTCCGGAACTTATTTAGTTGCTGGCAATCAGCTTCAATTAACCATTATTGAAAAACCAATTTTTGTTCCTTGTAATGCAATAGAAAGTTATCTGGTAAAAAAGTTATCCTGATTTTTTTTATAAATATTTTTGTTCTGCAAGTAATGCTCTGATTTTATTCCAATCTGCATAAGGTCTTTCTGTATTTCCTTCCGGATAAATTAAAGGGCAACCCAATGCAGCATCATCAATATATAATTGAGCATAGGCTTTGGGTGAATCTGTCCATGCAGACTGATCAGGATTTTTTTGAATAGCAAACAAGGGGATATTATTTTTTTCAAACCAGTTAATCGCATCCGTTAAAAACAACTCTTCATAATCTCCAAACATTGATTTCACCTTTCTGTCACTTCTCATGGTAAACAATATCAATTGATGTCCATTTGCTACAAGTTCTTGCAATACCGACTCGGCTCCTATTGATCTTCCAATTTCCGGATATTCGTGTGTTACACAAGTACCATCAAAGTCTATGCAGATTTCCATTAAATAAAACTATAAAATTTTCAGATTTGTGTTTAATAAAAAACCCCGAAAATAATTTCGGGGCTTTTACTATTTTTTGAGTTGATTAGTGATTGCTCACAACCAATTCTGTTCTTCTGTTTTTAGCACGGCCTGCTGCAGTTTTGTTGTCTGCAAGAGGTTTATCTGGACCAAAGCCCATTGCATTCATACGAGATCTGTCGATACCTTTTCCAGCAAGATATTCTTTAACAGCCATTGCACGTGTTTGTGACAATTCTCTGTTTCTATCTGCAGATCCTGTATTGTCTGTATGACCATCAATTTCAATTTTCAATGTGTTATCAGCTAACAATAAGGCAGCTAATTCATTTAAAGATTTGTTTGATGCTGGTAATAATTTAGCACTTCCAGTTTGAAACTGAATACTTTTTGCAGCGAAGTTTACTTTTTCGATAACTGCTTTTTCGATTTCTGGACAGCCTTGATTGCTTGCAGGACCGGCAACAGCAGGACACTTATCTTCTTCATCATTTACTCCGTCTTTATCAGTATCAGGGATTGGACAACCTTGATAACGAGCCAAACCTTTTTCAGTTGGACACTTATCTTGCTCATCATTAATACCATCACCATCAGTATCAGGAACTGGACATCCTTGATATTTTGCAGTACCTGCAACTGTAGGACATTTATCTTGTTCGTCATTTAAGCCATCTCCATCAGTATCAGGAATTGGACATCCTTGATATTTTGCTAAACCAGCAACATCAGGGCATTTATCATCTTTGTCTAACACACCGTCATTATCACGATCAACAACAGGTGGTGGTGGTGGAGGAACAACTACTTTAGGTTTTTCTTTAGCAAGGCTTTGAGCTATACCAAGAGAGTAAAAAAGATTGTCTCTCATTACATCTTTAGTAAGTGTAAAACGATATTGAGCTTGAAGTATGAAATAACTGTTATTACTTAAGTTAGCAGTCATGCCTACACCAGTAGGAACATACGCTCCAAACTTATTGCTATAAACTCCAGCACCAACACCGACAGTTAAGAATGCATTAAATAAACTTTCATCATTGAAAGCATAAGCATTTAATGAAGGCTCAACTTCAAAACCAACTTGATTGTAATTAGTGCTGTAAGTATTCCTGTCAATAGCTGCATAATTATGGAACATCATTGTTGTCTTTGCAGAAAAATCCAAATGCTTGGCTACCGTTTGCCAATAAGATAAAGAAAATCCTAAATCTTGTTCTTTAAATCCAGCCAGTGCTTTAGGTGCGCTGTTATCTTTCCAAGTCTTAGGAGAATTTACATCAATAGAATTTAAGTGAATTCCGATGAGTTTTCTTTTGTTACAAGAACCTTTGTCTTTCTGAGCAAAAGCAAATGTTGCTAATACCATGAAGGACAACAATAGTGTTAATTTTTGTTTCATAAACGCTAGTTTTAATTTAAAATTTTTTTTCTCGAGGTATCACGAGACTTATTAATTGGGTTAATACATTGCAAATATAAAGGCTAAATACATATAAATCAGCGGTTTTTTTTTCAATAATCAAAAAATCTAATAAAATCGTAATAATTAATAAAGAAGACCCACTTCAACCAATTGAGAGTAATGAAAATCTAACCTTATTTATCACAGGAAATTGGAGTTGATATCTAATTCAATAAAAAATAGCTGCAAAGGCGAGCGCTTGCCCGATAATTGTAAGTTATCAAAGTTTACTAAGTTTTCTACCACAAAATCGGCTCAACCACTCATCTTTATTGCCTTTTCCCATTTAACCAAGATAACAACTTCAAAACCCTGATTGAATAATCCTGATTAAAATCGGTTTAAAAATATTTATTAATAGAAAATCGGCTTATATTTGCATCCCAAAATTCAAGTCACTGAGGTTCGGTAGCTCAGCTGGATAGAGCATCAGCCTTCTAAGCTGAGGGTCATTGGTTCGAATCCAATCCGAATCACATAAAAAAGGTCTTACAAATTGTAAGACCTTTTTTATTGTATATCTTTCTTCAGAACATTTCACCAAACGTTCCTATGGAACGAAAACTGAATAATCATTATCGTTCTAGAGACGAATTGTTCCGATGGAACAAAAAGAACATTAGTAATAAGGTCTGCTTATCCAGTATCCTGTATCCAGTATCCTGTATCCAGTATCTAGTTTATCCAGCTTATCCAGCTTAATCCTTCCTATCCCAACTTACTCAACAATCTTTGGCGCTCTGCATTTTTCATCGCCTGATTTATATTCTTTAATCCACCGCCCATTTTAACCAAACCAAATGCAATTAAAAAAATGCAAAAGATAACTTCCAATCCTGCCACCCATTCCCATAAAAAGATGTAATTGTTTTTCCACCAAATGCCAGAAAATACGTCAAGCATGGCTTGAGCCTCGCCTTGCTCCTGTGCTGTGATTTGCTGAATAGCTGTTTGGTATTCGAAAGAAGCTACATTCATTTTCTGAATTTCATCCAGGCGGGTTTTTAATGATTGTAATGCTTCCATATTTTTATCGAAACTATTATCCGGTGTTTTAAAAAAAACAGCATTATAATCTCCTTCAAAACCTTTGCCTTTGAATCCGGCAACGAACTTATCCATATACACCGCTTTTTGCTGAATGGTTGACGCTTTTTCTGCTAGATTCCAATAGGATTCATAATCTCTTTCATAATGAAAATTACCAATGGTGGCAAAAAATATCATAACAATCAACCATAAAACGCCAATTGAAATGGAAATAATACCTTGCTTTCTCATTTTTTATTTTTTAAAATTCTTACAATATTAATTCAAACGCATCACAAAATCACCAAACGTTCCTATGGAACGAAAATTAATCGTCTTTTCGGGCTAGAGACGAATTGTTCCGATGGAACAAAAATGCGAATTAGTTTATGTTCGCTTTTCCATTATCTAGTAACTAGCATCCAATATCCAGCCTATCCAGCTTATCCAGCTTATCCAGCCTATCCAGCCTATCCAGCTTATCCATCTCTACTCCACCCTCTTCACAAAAATATTTCCCGACATACTTCTTGCCTTATATTTACCTCCATCTTCTTTTGCTTCCATAGAATTGATTTGGTATTTGACTTCAATTTTTTTAGTGATTGCTTTTAATTGCATTTTATCAGGCGCAACATTCAGTTCTGATTTGGAGCCATTTTTCTCATTAAATAAACGCTGCATCATATCATTGAAATTCAAATTGAAAGGCTGCTGTTTGAATTCAATCTTCTGGCCATCGGCTTCAAGTATCAAAGGTGTTTTTTCATCCGAATTATAAATTACTTTATAAGAAACCGAATCCAAATCGAAAGAACAAACAATGGATTCATCATCATTATAATTATAATCACTAAAACTCATCGTGTAATCATAGCCTTTTACATTTAATAATTTTTCATCACCGGTTGTATTGAAATTAACATACTCGCTTTCTGTTTCATAACGATTTTCGTATTCAAGTCCCATGGCATTCATATAAATTTCTGCTTCATTATAATAATTATTTTCTTTTGATTTCATTTTAGCATCAACTAGAGAATCAATGTTCTGTGTGTACCAGCTTCTAATCGCAGAAAATCCATGGTAATCATCCATATAATCCAAGATTGAATACACTTCATTGTGCAAAGAATCTGAAAGTAATTTCTCATTTTTGAATGTTACGCTTTCATTATTCTTATTGAAAACCGATTCATTTTGAATTTTTCCATCTTTTAAAATGGCCGCTTTTTCAAGTATGGCTTTTAATCTTTTCACTTGATAATGTTCACTCACAGAAAACATGCCCCAAGGACCGAAGGAAATTAGGATCAACATAATAGCCAGTGAAACCGGTATGAATTTGATATTGGTTTTACCGATGATTGTATAAACACAAACAACACAAAGCCAGATGCCCAAAAAGAAAACCACATACCTTTTAATGGTAATCCCATAATCATCAATCCTCATTAAAATGGCAATAAATAAAATCACTAACAACGGAATCAAAATCACATAGAATAATTTTGAAGCTTTCTTAATCCATTCATTTTCTTTTTGGTTCCCATAAGGATACAATAATAAAAAAGTAAGTACACCCAAGATTGAAACACAAATGATCAAATAGGAAACAATTCCTTTGGGCCAATCCCATGATAATAAAATTTTTCCTCCATAGAAATATAAGATCAGTAAATAAAGAGTCAGTAAAGACAACAAAATATATTGTGAAAAAATCTTGAGGCCTTTAGGATAAATCTCAATCGAATCCAACTCATCAAAATCTTCGGGAATACCGCTTAGAAAAAACCAGGTATTGAAAATGCCCGCAATGAAAATATAAATATCAAAGTATAATTTTTCATGAATTTTAATTTCGAAAAGCATCTTCATTGACACTAACGCCAATGCCAATCCTATATACAAGACACCGGAAAACAAAATTGACGTCCAGATTCTGATGAAAAGAATTTTATTGTGCTGCCAGAATCCATTGATTTGTTTACTGAATACAAATGGTATAAATGAAACCAGTAAATGCGCGGTAATATTATAAATTGCATATTTAATGTATGGCAATGCTGTGTTATGGGTAGATTCTGCGTTGGGTAAAGTAAAATAAATCGCAGTTAGCAATCCAGTTACTAACAACATCAGCAACCAATGTTTTAGGGAACCCAATTTCTTTTTTCCTGAAATAATCGTAGCACTAAAAAACAAGGGAATACCAAGGCTTGCAGTGAGCATCCAATTAACATACGGAAAAAAGTTTTTTACATGGCTTTCCTTTTCCGTCAAATAAATACCAATAACAACTGCAATCGTAGATGCTAGTAATGTTAACGGAAATCTTATCAATGATTTTCGAGCATTGGATAACAAATAATTAAAAGAAGGAAGTTTCATAATTGAAGTTTTATGAATTATTAATAAAAGCATTTGAAGATAAAGCAATTTGACTAAAAACTACTTTGCTTCATTTGCGCTGTTTGATTTATTTTTACAGAAGGCTGTTTTTTTGTTTATTAAATCTCTTAAAATAAAATGGATGTAAAAATTCATCCTTCCTGGAAAAAAGTACTGGAAAAAGAATTTGACAAAGATTACTTTACCCAATTGACGACTCATTTAAAAACAGAAAAGATTATCGGCAAAACAATATTCCCTCCTGGACCACTTATTTTCAATGCATTTAACGCAACGCCTTTTGATAAAGTATCTGTTGTGATACTCGGACAAGACCCCTATCATGGAGCCGGACAGGCACATGGTTTGAGTTTTTCAGTTCCTGCAGGAATTAAACCACCTCCCTCATTGGTTAACATTTTCAAAGAAATCGAAAGTGACATTGGGATTAAAATGCCGGTGGGTTATGGCAACTTATCTAAGTGGGCGCATCAGGGCGTTTTATTGCTGAATGCGGCATTAACGGTTAGAATCGGCGAACCATTTAGTCATGCAAAAATTGGCTGGGCACAATTTACAGATGCTGTAATTCAAATTATATCAGATAAAAAAGAAAATGTCGTTTTTCTATTATGGGGTAAATTTGCTCAGGAAAAAATAGCCTTGATTGATCAAAACAAACATTATGTTTTAAAGGCAGCTCACCCATCCCCTTTTTCTGCTGATAAAGGCTTTTTCGGATGCAAGCATTTTTCAAAATCAAATGAGCTGCTTATTAAAAATCAATGGGCACCCATAGATTGGAAATTGCTGACTGATTATAATGATTTATAAAAACAATTTTAATGAATTTATTTAAAAATATTTTTGGAAGAATCTGGGCGGTATGGGGATTGATAACTTTCGTAGTTACTTTTTTAATCATCTTACTTCCTGCTTTGATTTCCAATCTCTTCAATGATGAAAAAAAGGGACAGCTTTATTTTATCAAAGTATCAAGAATCTGGATGGATGTATGGCTTTTTTTTATCGGCTGCCGGGTTAAAGTTTATGGCAAAGAAAATTTTGAAGAAGGCAAAAACTACATAGTTGTCTTTAATCATAATGCATTACTGGATGTTCCTTTATCGGCACCTTATACACCGGGATCCAATAAAACAATAGGTAAAGCCTCATTTGCGAAAGTCCCATTATTTGGTTTGTTTTATAAACGTGGCGCCATTTTAATAGATAGAAAAAATGAAAACAGCAGAAGAAAAAGCTTTGAAACCATGAAGGAAGTTCTATCAAAGGGCATGCACATGTGTATTTATCCGGAAGGCACTAGAAACCGAACAGATCAGGCACTTAAATCTTTTTATGACGGCGCATTTAAATTATCTGTTGAAACCGAAACAAAAGTAATCCCCTGCATTTTAAGAGGAACAAAAGAAGCCATGCCAATTCATAAATTTCTTTACTTATATCCTACTTCACTGAGTCTTACATTTCTTCCACCAGTATCACCACAAGGGTTAAGCGCAAAAGAGATGAATATGAAAGTATTTGAATTAATGTGGGAAGAATTGGCCACCTAAATCCCCCAAAGGGGGACTTTGATTATGTTATTTTGTAAGAGTTCATTAGCCTAAAAATAAAAAGCTGAATATGTTTAATTGAATTGCATCGAATTGAACAATTCCCCCTTCGGGGGATTTAGGGGGCTTACAAATCATAAAAATACCTGGTGCGGTTAACATGTAAATCTCTGAGCATACTTGATTTGGGACTGATATTAATACTAAAGTAACGGTACTTCCCAACTGGGGACATGACTATATTCATTTGCCAGCAATGTAAATCTCTGGATAAATTAATAGACAAAACGCCTAATTGGTGCTCTGTGATATTAAATGATCCCGACATGCCTACTTTCCACTTTGGAGTCAAGCTAATGTTACCATTCCAGTTGAAATCCTGATTTATTTTAGTATCAAACTTGCCAGGATTTGAGTAAGACATTGTACTGAAAACCCTTAAAGAATAAGAAACATCTGCCGACCATGGTGAAGAAAAATCAACAAATTCATTTGGGTTATTGTGCATATAACTGGCTTCCTGTTCATTTTCATCCATTGCATTATTGTTAATCGAATTTTTACTTGAAAGTGAATTGTCTTTTTTACCTGACTTTTTGCCACCGCTAAATCTGCTTTGTAAAGAGATCCCTCCGCTGGTAAGTCTTCCCAGTGAAACTGGATGCTGAGTCCAGATTAGCTTGTCGATTTTCCGGCCCTGACTATTATACAGATAAGGGTCAAATTGTGCGTTGGCGGTAATATTTATCTTTTCAAATAAACTACTTCTTGCAGATAAAGTAATGGGTGCGAATCTGAATGAATCGGCAAGAAAATTATAACTGCTGTTAATGCTTAAGCCGTCTAACAAGGATACTTTTTTCATTGATGAGGCACTAGTGTCTTTTAAGTTTTTTACTTTCATCTGTAGCACATTGTCAATTCCAAAACTTAATCCTCCAAATCTATTGTCTGAAAACGCACCAAATACACTTCTCTCATAATAACTGTATTTCGAAGTATTTCCTGAGGTATCAATTTGTGTAGTATAATAATTAGCAGCATTCATATTGGGTTTATAATTGGCCGAGATGCTAGGTCTGATCTCGTGACGAATCGCCTGAATTCTGCTATTCTTACCAAATCCAAACATCCCAAAAATCCTCGTGCTCATGCTAATACCAAAGCCCATATCTCTTGCTGTATAAAATCCATCATTAATGACTGTATCTAATTTTTGTTGAATGGGATTCCACTTACGAATAAATCTTTCCTGATACCATCTTTCCTGATAAGTAACGGAAGGTGATACCTGAAGTGCACCCAAAGATGGAAGCGATAACGAAATAGGCACACTATGACTGGCACCCCATTTAAAATTGCTTTTAAGTTGCTCAGAAATATTATGTGCTGTATCATAAAAACTGGAAAGACTTCGTGCGTTGGTACTTAAAGCAATCCCAATATTTTCGTACCATTTATATCCCCCAAGGGCTTCCTTTCTTCTAAATGGATACTGAGTGTTTACATTAAATGATACATCTGGAAATCGGATATTAATCAATCTCGAATTGGTATTCTGATCATGATTTGCACTTGCTGATAAATTAAAAGGCTTGTCCTTCCATGCTTTTGTATAAGTAATAGATGAAGAGAGCTGGTTGGTGAAATTTCGTGCGGGACTATTAGGTACCTGAGCATTAAATTTACTGCTGCCTGCATTTACATTAGCACTGAATGTTTCTCCTGGCCTCGCTTTAGAATCCACGCTGTGTGTCCACCTTATGTTGAATGTTTTTGATGAAGAATAATCCGGATCACCTTTAAATCCTGTTTTAAATCGCTGCATATCAAAAGAAAAATTACCCTGATATCTGTATCTTTTAAAATAACGGGGATTTATATTAAATGTCCAACCGCCATAAGAATATAAAGTTCCCCGGGTTACCACATCCCAATTAGGATTTAAAATTTTATAATACCCCAATCCTTCCATTGCTAATCCTAATTGTTCATTTGCAGTAAAGTTGGGAGCGATAAAACCTGAATGACGTCCTTGTGTTAAGGGATAAATTCCGAATGGGAGCACGATAGGCAGCGGAACTCCATCTACCTCTGGATGAACGGGACCTGTAAATGCCATTTTTTTATTTATAAATTTAACCTGGTTGCTTACAAAGGCAAAATGAGGTGTATCTAAATTACAACTGGTAAACCGACCATGCAAAGCATAAAAAACGTCTGCATCTACTTTTTTTATTTTTTCTCCATATACAAACATTTCTCCCTGCTGAGTGTAGGTGCCTTTGGTAAGGCCTTTTCCGGTTTTCATGTTAAAATAAATAGTGTCGCTTATGGATTTAAAATCAGCCTGCATAAAACTGGGATAAGCCAGCACTTTTCCAGTGGAATCTTTTTGTAGAAATGCCTTAACCGTGCTTGTACTCTGATTAAACTGAATGAAAGGAGCGGA
>CANFGZ010000041.1 GCA_947446585.1 Chitinophagaceae bacterium
AAATCATTGGTTTGGCTTAAGATGTTTCAATATAAATTACACATCGGCGACATTTATACTTTCCCCAAATTTTATTGGAAATATTTTGATGTCGTTAAATGGCTGAATAATAGATAATTGAATTTTATAAAAAAGGTATCATCAAGTTTGCAGCCACTCGTTTCCATAATTATAACAACTTTTAATCAAGAGAAATATATTGAGGAAGCTATAGTTTCAGTTATTCAACAATCTTTCACAAACTGGGAATTGATAATTATAGATGATGGCTCTACAGATCAAACAGCTCTTGTTTGTGATTTGTATGTAAAAAAAGATGCAAGCATTAAATATGTTTATCAAAAAAATAGTGGCGTCAGTGCTGCGAGAAACTTAGGATTTCATTATTCGAATGGAGATTTTATTCAGTTTCTGGATGGCGATGATTATTTAAGTCAGGATAAAATTGCACGACAAATTGAATTTTTAGAACAACATTCCAACCTTGATGTTTGCTATTGCAACTTTGTACATTATTTTCAAAGTACCGGGAATTTTATACCATCCAATCATATTGTTGTAGCCGAAAACCCATTAGAAGATTTTCTTTTTCGCTGGGACAGGAGTGTGGGTACAACCATTCACAGCGCATTGTTTAAAAAAAATATCTGGGAAAAAAATGAGTTGCCATTTCCTGAAGATTATAAACATCGTTATGAAGATTGGGTGTTCTGGGTGTTGATTGCATTGAAAAATAAAACAATCGGGTATCAGGATTTTATAGGAGCCTTTTACAGAATTCACAATGCTAATTTTACAAGTGGTACCCATCAAAATGTACCACAACATATTTTCCATGCGATGTTTTATTTGTATGGTAAATTAACTGAAAAATATAGAGACCGCTTCATTCAAAATAATACTGAATTTATTATAACTAAATATGCCAACGAAAGAATTTTAGAGATGAGGAATAACTCATTCAACGGTAAAGTTAAAAATACAATCAGGCGTATACTAAATCGAATTAATTTTTTAAAGAAATAAAATACTATGCTTTTTTTTAAGAAGGTTTATTACAAATTGAACGCTTTGCTTTTCAGAGAAATCAGAAAAAATACAAATCTGATAAAAATAAATACTGCATTTTCCAGAGGTGCGGTTACTGCTGGTTTAAGAAAAATAGACAGTACTAATCCCACCAGTTGGGAGTTTGGTGCGTTCAGTCAAAATGGAGAGGATGGCATCATTGATTTTTTAATTGAGAACTTAACCCAATCGAATAAATATTTCATAGAAATTGGCGCCAATAATTGTATAGACAACAATACTGCCTGGCTAGCATTTGGAAAGAATTTTTCAGGCTTGATGATTGAAGGCAATAACTATTTGCATAGAACTTCAATGGATATTAAACCTTGGTACACAGGCTATCATAACATTTTTGTTACGGCTGAGAACATTGCAGCGTTAGAAGAGATGTCTTTGTATAAAAATCCAGATTTGTTTTCTCTGGATATAGATGGCAATGATTATTATATCATGAAAAGTATACTGGAAGCGGGATTTAAGCCTAAAATAATTGTGGTTGAATATAATTCTTGTTATGGCCCAGATTTAAAAATGACCATTAAGTACCAAAAAGATTTTGTTTTTTATAAAGCCCATGAGTCTTGTCTTTACTATGGTGTTTCGATTTCTTTATGGAAGCACCTGCTTGCATCTTTTGGGTATAAATTTATTACAGTTGACAGCAATGGAGTAAATGGTTTTTTTGTTGATGAAAACTGTTTCAATAAAGAATTTCTGAACAACATAAATGGGACTCATTTTAATGAAAACTTGCATCAAATGAGAATGTTTAAAAAAGGTTGGGAATCTCAATATGAAATAATTAAGCATATGCCTTTTGAAAAGATGTAATTATTAAATGGCAAAGATTCTGATCATCATTCCTTACAAGTTTTATCCGCCTCTAAATGGTGGCGGACTCAGATGCTTTTATAATTTAAAGGAATTGTCACTTGCCCATGAAATTTTTCTATTAACAACACAAGAAGAAAAAGAGTTTTCTATTTTACATCAGCCCGCTTTTCCTGAGCATATTCATATTTTTTCAGTTTCAAAAAAAAACAAAGTAAAAACTATTTTCAATGTCTTGTTTTCTGAAAAGATTGCAGATGCATTGAATACTCGTTTTTTACTAAAATCCTTTACGGCAAAGGCCAATGAATTGTTTTTGAATTTTTACTCAATGATAAAAAAGCTAAATCAAGAAGTTGAATTTGATGTAGTGCTATATGAAAATTTAGAGTCGTTGTCGTTATTTAGAAATTCATTTTCTAACAAAAAAATCAAGCATGTTTTAGATGCACACAATATCGACTCAGAACTATGGATGATGTTGTATCATTCCGGTGGAGCAATCCATCACAAAACTTATGCAGAAAAAGCTGCCCAAACAGAACGGAATCTATACAAAACAGTAGATACATTTTTATGTTGCAGTGAAACCGATAAAAAGAAATTACTTGCCATAAATAATAATAAGCTTGAAGGTGTTGTCATTCCAAATGGCGTTGATTGTTCATTAAAGCCTTTCGATAAAAATGATTTTAAGCAACAAGCCAACAATATTTTATTTTGTGGCAGTCTTGATTATCAACCCAATTTGGATGGCTTGAAATGGTTTCATGAAAAAGTATTCCCTTTGTTATTGAAATTGAAACTAGATGTGAGATTAACTGTAGTAGGCAAGGGGGCTGATTTGAATATTTACCGTTTCCTTATAGTTGATGAACATGTTGATTTTATTGGTGAAGTTGAAAGTATACATGAATATTATAAAAAGGCTTCAGTATCAATTGTTCCTTTACATCATGCTAGTGGAACCAGGTTGAAAATTTTAGAGGCCATGAGTTTTGGTGTGCCTGTAGTTTCAACTTCAATAGGCGCAGAAGGAATAGACTTTGAAAAAGATTTACAAATATTAATAGCAGACCATCCATCAGATTTTGCTCAAAAAATATTTTCTTTATTTGAAAATACTGAGCTGTTTAAAAACATCAGAAAATCTGCCAATGAATTGGTTAAGCAAAAATATGATTGGAGTATCATAGGTAAAACGCTAAGAAATAAAATTGATAACATGTTAATAGAGTATGAAAACAAATAATTCCTTTTTGCCTTTAGTAAGCATTTTGATGACTGCATATAACCGTGAACAATATATAGGGGAGGCCATTGAAAGTGTATTGTCCAATTCGTATCAAAATTTTGAATTGATAATCGTTGATGATGGTTCAAAAGACCAGACTGTAAACATTGCAAAAAGCTATGCTGATAAAGATTCCCGAATAAAAGTATTTGTCAATCAAAAGAATCTGGGTGATTATCCAAATCGAAATAAAGCGGCATCATATGCCTCTGGAGAATTTATGATGTATGTAGATTCGGATGATAAATTAAACACTGATACCATCAATAGAATTCTAAGTTCAGTTGCTGATGTTACTTCATTGAATTTTGCCATGTACTGGGCGCATTCCAATGATACATTTATTTTGAATGGTAAAGACGCTTTAGACAAACACTTTAATGAGCAGCAATTTTTGTACATGGGGCCAGGTGGTACTTTTATTCGACGCTCATTTTTTAACAGCATCGGATGTTATCCTGTAAAATATGGTCCTGCAAATGATATGTATTTCAACTTGAAAGCTTGTTGTAATTCAGACATTCATTTGTTTCCATTTGATTTTATTTATTATAGAATTCATGCAGGGCAAGAGATTAATAATACATATGGTTATTTGTATAATAATTACAATTACATGAGAGATGCGCTGATTGAACTTCCATTGCCTTTTGAACAACCCAAAATCAAATGGTTGGTAAAAAAAAATAAAAGAAGATTTGTAGTGAACTTAAGTTTATATTTTTTAAGATCATTTAATATCAAAAAAACAAGAGAGGCATGGAATAAGGCCGGCTTTAAAATGATATTTTTATTTCAAGGAGTATTTCAAAGATAATTATCAATTATGCTTAATGCATTAAGTTTCCATATTAGAAGAACAAATCAATTTGGGTTGCGCTCTTTATTGTTTTATTTGAAAACAAAATTCAAATCCAACAAACTCGATGACATCAAATTATCTGGTGTTAAATATTCATTTTCATTAAGTAATCTTGGACCGGATATGATGACGATGTTTCAAATATTTTTCGCTAATGAATATCAAATGCCATTTCAGATTTCTCCAAAATTAATTATTGATTGTGGAGCCAATATAGGACTTTCAGCAATTTATTATGCCAACAAATATCCTCATGCAAAAATTATTGCCATAGAACCGGATCAGTCAAATTTTAAATATCTCCAAAAAAACACTTCAAATTATTCCAATATTATTTGTTTGAATAAAGCCATTTGGTCTGAAAGAAAGCAAATTCAATTAATAGATATTGGTACCGGTAATTGGAGTTTGCAATCAAAAGAAGTTGAAAATAATATGCCGAATGCCATTGAAGCAATTGGAATACAAGACTTGATAGCTGAATACAATATAACAGCTATTGATATTTTAAAAGTGGATATTGAAGGCGCAGAAAAACAATTATTCAGTGTTAACTATAGTGAATGGTTAAATATTACTAGTGCCATTGCAATTGAATTGCATCCGAATATTGATCCACAAATTCCAGAAATCTTTAACCATGCCATTAAAGATTTGCCATATAAAAAATATTTTTCTGGAGAAAACTTGATTTGTGACCTCAGAAAAAATAAATCATAAATGAAATCACCTTTAGTTTCAATAATTATATCTGCTTACAATGCAGAAAAATATGTTGGTCAAACTATTGATTCAGTATTGGCTCAAACTTATGATAACATAGAGGTTATTGTGGTCAACGATGGCTCAAAGGACAATACCATTTCAATTTTAAATTCTTATTCAGATAAAATCAATATTGTAAATCAAGAGAACAAAGGACAAGATGCGGCTTTAAATAATGGGTTCAAACATTGTAAAGGTGATTATATCAAGTTTATGGATTCAGATGATTTGATAAATCCTGAAATGATTGAAATTCAAGTTAATTCACTCTCTGATGCCAATGAAGATTACGTTGCATATGGTGAGTGGTCAAGATTTTACAATGATGATATCAATACAAGCGATTTTACGCCACTTTCATATTGGAAGGATATGGCTTCAATTGATTTTTTGACAGCAAATCCTGACGGTGTTATGTTGCAATGTGGCATTATGCTGATTCCTAGAAAGATTGTCGAAAAAGCAGGATTATGGGATGAAAGATTGATTCTATTCAACGATACTGAATTTTTTGGCAGAATATTGACATGTTCGAAAGGAGTGAAATTCTCAAATGGTGCCAGATTGTTTTATCGCTCCGGTTTGTCAGCCAGTATATCTACCCAGCGAAGCCGTAAGTTTTTTGAGTCCACTTTTCTGGCCACTCAGCTTCTTGAACAAACATTACTTTCGGTCGAGGATTCTTACAGGGTAAGACTTCTTCTTGTCAACACATATTTCAATCAATACTTTGAAATGTATCCTTCATTCAAGGATTTGCAAGATGGTCATCTAAAAAAGATAAAAAAGTTGGGGGTTAAACACAGAAAGCCATACGGAGGAGCCATATTTTATATTCTTTCAGGAATTTTAGGATGGAGAACAGCAAAGCGCATACAGTTGCTGATGTATAAAAGGGGCTATCGGCCGGGTACATTATACCGCTAGTTAACAATTGAAAAAAAAAATTCTATTTTTGACCACACTGAATCTTGCCAGCAATCCGCGATTGGTCAAAGAGATACGTCTAGCTAGGCAAATGGACTATCATGTTGCTGTTATCTGTTTCACATTCGACAACTGGAGCAATGACATTAATGATAAATTGCTCGATGAATTTCAAGAAATTGAAATCTATCAGTTGAATGCAGGCCGAAGCAATTTTTTTTCTTGGATAATCAGTTCAATTTTCGAAAAATCAGCTCGACAAATGAGCAGTTTTTTCAGACTGCCTACACTATGGCTTGCTGTAGGGGTTTCGAAACGAAGCATACTTCTTTCTGAAACATTCACAAAAATTGGTGCAACTGATTGGGTTATAGGTCACAATCCAGGTTCAATTTATCCAACATACAAAGCTTCACTGTACTTCAATTGTAAATCAGGTTTTGATGTTGAAGATTATCATCCTGGAGAAGGCCTTGATAAGAATTTACAGCATATTACACTATTGTTAATGAAAAAGATATTACCGAAATTTAATTATGTGTCATTTGCGTCTGAATCAATTTTAATCGAATGTAAAAAAAATATTATTTTTGCTTCTACAGAATCTTTATCAATAATCAACAATTCATTTCCTCAATATGAATTCATTGAGCCCACAAATGTAAATGATGCGAAATTAAAGCTGGTATGGTTTTCACAACATATTGATAAAGGAAGAGGTCTTGAACAAATAATTACAATTGTTGATAAGTATCCAGACACGATGAACCTTACATTGTTTGGTAATTGTAATAATCTCTTCAAAAAAGAATGGATTAACGGAAAAGATGGAATTTATTTGGGCGGTATTTTGTCACAGAAAATTCTACATCAAAATCTATTACATTTTGATGTGGGTTTAGCATCTGAAGATATTGAAGCTGATAAAAACAGGTCAATATGTTTAACAAATAAAATTTGGGCTTATTATCAGTCTGGATTATTTATACTAGCAAGTGATACACCTGCTCAAAAAGATTTTATTGAAAAAAATAGTTTACATGGTGTATTATATCATGATATACATATACTTGAGAATGTCTTGTTGAAATTAGTTCACGATATTGATTTAATTAGAATAAACAAAAAATTACGTTTTGAAAATGCTCAAAAAAATAATTGGGAAAATGAGTCTATGAAGTTATTAGAAATTTGGAAAAAGAATAGTCAGTGAAAAAAATTTTAATCATATACCCGCATTTTCCGCCATCCAATCTGGCAGGGGTTCATAGGCCAAGATTATTTGCTCAGCATCTGAAATTATTTGGTTGGGAGCCTGTTATATTAACAGTTGATGAAAAGTATTATGAAGAGGAATTAGATTGGAATTTACATAAATTAATACCATCAGATTTACGAATAGAAAAGGTTAGTGCATTAAAAATAACTAAACCCAGACTAATTGGTGATATTGGGTTGCGAGGTTTTTTTCAGTTAAGAAAAAAAGCATTACAGCTTTTGACATCAGAACATTTTGATTTTATTTATATACCCATTCCTTCTTTTTATGTATCGTTGATTGGTCCATATTTAAAGAAAAAAACAGAAGTAAAATACGGTATAGATTATATCGATCCCTGGGTTCATCAATTCCCCGGTTCTAATAAATTATTTTCTCGCCATTGGTTCAGTAAACAGTTGGCCAAATGGTTGGAACCAAAAGCGCTAAAAACTGCCAGTTTGATTACGGGAGTAGCTGAGGGATATTATCAGGGCGTGATTGAAAGGAATCCAACGCTAAAGGATACTTGCATTTTTGGTGCCATGCCTTATGGAGGAGAGAAAGCGGATCACGACAAGTTGAAGTCAATGTCGTTGAAGCCTTATCTTTTTAAAAAGAACGACAAGATTCAAATCGTTTATGCAGGTGCCATGTTGCCTAAAGCCTATGCGCCATTGGAAGCGATTTTTCAATCCATAAAAGATAATGCAGTAGCTTTCAATAATATTGAATTTCATTTCATTGGCACAGGAAGTTTGGCTAATGATGCCAATAGTTTCAACATTAAGCCGCTCGCGCTTAAATATGGTTTATGGGAATCGGTTGTTTTTGAATATCCTAAAAGAATTCCTTACCTGGATGTGTTGGTTCATTTAAGTATCGCAGATGGTGTTTTTATTTTAGGAAGCACCGAACCTCATTATACTCCTTCAAAAACATATCAGGCAGTATTAAGTGAAAAGTTTATTTTGGCTGTCTTGCATCGAGAAAGTACTGCGGTTGAAGTTGTAAGAAATTCAAAAGCGGGAACTGTTTTAGACTTTGATGGAGAATTAGGAGTCAAGAAAATAGCAACAACATTTAATAATTACTTTTTAGAATGGAAAATAGTTATGAATGATTTTAATCCAAATAATGTTGAAAAATTAGCTTTTGAAAAGTATAGTGCCAAAGTGGTAACTAGTTCACTTGTTGATTTGTTAAATAAAGTTGTAGCTTCTTAAAATGAAGGAGTTTTACGTAATTAATAATTGATTATTTAATGAGAAAAATAGTTTTAGTAATTAAATATTTAAAAAATTTAGGGGTTAAAAATTTTAGCATTTATATCATTCAAAGATATATTTCAAGGCATAAAATTATATCTATAAATGTAAAAGATCTTTCAGAGAAAGTGAATTTTAGAAATACACCCTCAGACATACAAATTTTTACTCAAATATTTATTTTGAAAGAATATGATATCAGCATTGAGAAACCAATATTTACAATCATAGATTGTGGTGCTAATATTGGATTGGCAACACTATATTTCTTAACAAAATTTCCATCAGCCAAAATTATAGCTATTGAACCTGAACTACAGAATTTTAAAATGCTACAAATGAATTTAGCGCATTATCGAAATGTTATTTGTATTAACAAAGGAATTTGGAGTAGGAAATGTGCATTAGAGATCATAGATAATGGATGGGGGAATGCAGGATTCATCATAAAAGAAGTAGATGAGATGAATGACTCAACAATAGAAGCGATTTCAATAAGCGATCTGTTTTCTCAATTTGATTTAAATAAGGTCGATATTCTAAAAATAGATATTGAAGGGAGTGAAGATCAATTGTTTTTTAATAATGTAGATTGGATAAAAAATGTGAAAATGATATTTTGTGAGATTCATGAAAATTTAAAACCCGGATTAACAAATAAAATAATCACATCATTGAATGATCAATTTGAAATCTCCAAAAATGGGGAATATCACATTTTCAAAAGTAAATCAAAAGTATCATGATTGGATTTATTGTCCCTATCAAGCCCAAAAAAGCATCAAAAAATTGGGAATTTGACAATGTGCTTTATGAGAGAACTATTAAATCAATTTGTGCTCAAACTTATATTCAGTTCAAATTAATTGTGGTTTATAATGACAAACCCTCTTCAACTTTTAATCATGACAATATTGTTTATGTTTCAATTCCTTTACCTGAGGTTAAAAGTAACCAAATAGAAGATTTAGATTATGTTTTGAAGTATTACGATATCAATTACGCTGAAAAAATGTTTGATAAAGGAAGAAAGATAACATATGGAGCAAATGTTGCAATAAACTTAGGATGTGATTACATAATGGCAATTGACAGTGATGATTTAATCAGTAATAAAATAGCTGAATTTATAGAGACCCATAAGGCTTCTAATCCTCCGGGATGGGTTATTAAAAAAGGGTTCATTTACAACGAAGGTTCGAACTATTTAATAAAAAAGCATGATATCCAAAATATAAATGGAGGCACACACATTATTAGAAAAGATTTAATTGAAATTCCCGATTTTAATAAAAATATTTTTTGGAATTATAATTTATTCGAAGCCCATGGCTATACATATTTTAGATTAAGAGATTTTCACAAAGAATTTTTACCAGACTGCCCTTTTTTTGGTATAGTATACATAATAAGTGGAAATAATTATTCTAATATTTCTCGAATTATGAATACTGCAGGCTTGAAAAAAATAATTAGATTTATTTTTAGAGGTTCTTTTTTAACTCAAAAAATAAAAAAAGAATTTGGGTTATATAAATTAAAGGTTTAGTCTGTTTTCTTTTCTTATTTTTTGCTAACATCTTTTTTTAATGATGATCGGAATCTATCTTTTTATTCAATCCATAAAAATTAATTACTTTATTAAGGTCTATTGCCTTTATTTTGAAATTATAAAAAATATAAATGTTAAATTTTATTCTTAAAGTCTATCGTAATTTACCTTGGTTCAGAGGAAAACTCACGATTGGAAAGTTGTTGTTTCGCAATTTTATTGGCAAAAACAAATCTCTCACGTTCAAATCACATTATGGTTTGAATTATGCTATTCCCAACACACTAGAAAATATCGGTGTAGAACTTTTTATCAATGGAGTTTATGAAAAAGAAACTATAGCGTTTTTAAAAGAAAAAATAAACACCGATGCTGTTTATTTTGATGTGGGGGCCAACATCGGTTCTTTGGCATTGCCGGTCATAAAGGCAAAATCCGGTATCAGATATTATGGATTTGAAGCGTCTCCTATGGTTTTTGAATTTTTGAAGAAAAACATGGATATCAACAGTATCAGCAATTTCAAAATAGAAAACAAATTGGTTCACCGAGACAGTGATCAGGAAATGAAGTTTTTCCAAAGTGAGTTGTATGGTAAAAGTTCATTGTCCCCAACTTATACGAATGATTTTATTCAGGTAACATCAATCAGTTTGGACAAGTATTTGGAAGAACATAAAATCGAACAGATCGATTGGCTGAAAGTTGATGTGCAGGGATTTGAATTGAATGTTTTTGAAGGGGCTGTCAATTCACTGAAAAACAAAAAAATAAAAAACATATTATTCGAATGTGAAGATTGGGCAGAAGATCAGGCTAACATACCTAGAGGTAAAGCAAGAGAATATCTGGAAGATCTGGGTTATGTGCTATTGAATTTTAAAGGTGAAAAATGGGAAGCAGCATCCGCAGAAGACAATACTATGATTTGGGCCTGCATCCGTTGATTGAAAAAAACATTCCATTGAAAAAACTGGCCATCATAACCACGCACCCTATACAATATAATGCACCTGTCTTCAAATTGCTGACAGCACGCAAAAAGATTGATATAAAAGTTTTCTATACCTGGGGCGAATCGGTGTTAAAAAATAAATTTGATCCGGGATTCGGTAAAGTGATAGACTGGGATATTCCTTTATTAAAAGGGTATGAATTTACTATGGTTGAAAATATTTCCAAAGAACCGGGTTCTCATCATTATAAAGGCATCATTAATCCCGGGCTCAATTATAGCATAAAGGAATGGGGGGCAGATGCTGTTTTGATATTCGGATGGAATTTCAGTGGTCATTTGTCTTGTATGCGATATTTTCATGGAAAGATTCCGGTCTTGTTTAGGGGAGATTCCACTAATCTTGATTTGGGTTCAAATTTTATAAAGAACCTTATCAGAAGAAAATATTTGCAGTATGTTTATCGTGACGTTGATAAGTTCTTGTATACCGGAATCGCAAACAGAGAATACTATGAGAGCGCGAAAGTTAAGCCTGAAAAACTTTTATTCACTCCACATGCGATAGATAATAATCGTTTTTCTTCCGTTACTTCAAAAAGTTTTCGTGAACAACTGAAATTATCAAACAGCTCAGTTTTATTTTTATATGCAGGCAAATTTGAAGAGAAGAAAAATGTAGGAATTCTGATTGATGCTTTTGCCAAATCCTCAGGTGATCAAGCCCATCTGCTTTTGGTTGGCAACGGCCCTTTGGAAAAAGAACTGAAATTGAAAGTAGCAGTGTTAGCGCCATCTATAAATAATCGCATTCATTTTCTGGATTTTCAAAATCAATCGGCAATGCCCGATTTGTATCAATCTTGTGATGTCATTGTGCTTCCATCTAAAGGTCCGGGCGAAACATGGGGTCTTGCCATTAATGAAGCTATGGCGTCATCCAAAGCTATTATAGTCAGTGATAAATGCGGAGCAGCTAAAGATCTTGTATCAAATGGGCTTAATGGATATGTTTTTGAAAGTGAAAACATTGATTCTCTCGTTGAAAAAATGAATTACTTTATTAGTCATAAAAATAAAATTATTGAATTTGGTTTTCATTCAAGCCAAATGATAAAGGATTGGTCATTTGATAAAATTTGTGATGCTATTGAAACTGTTATTAATGATTCATCTAACTAAAACAAAAAATTGAAGTCTTTATTTCCTGATAAATTTAACTGGGCTGCTTACTTTCTACTTTGTGTATTTATCAGAATTGTATTTTTAAACATAAGCTGGTTTTCATTTACAGCAGCTATATGTTCATTATACGTTATAATTTTATTGTTTGATTCAATTGGAACTATTATTCCTACGAGGCATTTGCTAAGTGCCTTTATGTGTGTGCAATTTTTTATTGGTCCTTTATTTGCGTATAATGGTCTTGATGATTTTCAATATTTCATGTATAAAATGAGAATACCTGAATCCGAATATTTTACTTATGCTATCCCTGCGGTCTTACTTTTTATTATTGGGCTTCATATAAAATCAGGTAACAATGATGGTGAAAATGTAAATAAAAAAGAGATCGAGACTTTTGTTAACAATAATAAACTTATACCTCCATTATTTATCATAATTGGATTTATTTCTAGTCTCTTATCAACTTATTTTTCTTCAGATTTTGCATTTATGTTCTATTTATTAGGGGGGCTGAAGTTTATTGGTCTTTTTTTATTCATATTAGGTTATAAAACACTAAATGTTTGGGCTACAATTTTAGTTGTCGGTTCTATTATTTCTTCTTCGCTTGGATCTGGAATGTTCCATGATTTATTGACATGGTTGATTTACATTATCTCAATATTTGCTGTGAAATATAGATTTAATTTCAGAGTGAAGTTAGTTGGGTTTGCGGCATTTATTGTTATTGTTGCCATTCTTCAAATTTTGAAAGGTAGCTTCAGGCAAACAACTAATATTGAGGGAAAGGAAGGTAATTTAGAAACATTCGCAGAAATATATCAAAAAGAAAATGAAGAAAAAGGAGTACTAAGTTTTATAAATTTGGCCAAATCCAATGTAAGGATTAACCAAGGTTTCATTATCACTAATATAATGACTAATGTGCCGGAAAAAGTAGATTATGCCAAAGGGGAGGAGTTATACCAAATGATAGAGGCCGCTATTTTACCGAGGATTTTAGCTCCCAATAAATTAAATGCGGGTGACAGGACAATTTTTGTAAAGTATTCGGGAATACCACTTACTGAAGGAACTTCAATGGGCTTGAGTTCAGTTGGAGATGCGTACATAAATTTTGGAAAAATGGGTGGAGCTGTTTTTATGTTCTTTTTGGGATTGTTTTTTTCAGGGGTATTGAATTATTTTAAGAAATATAGCTTCACATATCCTTCACTTATTTTATTTGTTCCACTCGTATTTTATTATCCTATCAGGCCCGACTGTGAATTACAAACTATATTAGGACATCTTGTCAAATCTTGTTTTTTGGTTTTTATGATTATACAAATTTGGAAACCAATATTTAAAAGGCAATCCATACAATTCAATTAGATAATTTTTAATGCAGCGTGTAAGATTAAAATATTTTTTTCGATTTGTAAGTAAATTCATTTTACTATTTTGTATTTTTTATTTTGGAACAAAATTAATCATTGGATTATCTGCTCCAGGTGGTTTTTATGCTGAATTTGTAAGTAATTACCTTGATTATGTTAGTAAGTTAAAATTCTCACTAATGAAAGGTGCTTCTATTATTGCCAATATTTTTGGATACAAAACAATTTATGAGCCTAATTTTTTAGTAAGAGTTGTAAATGCAAGAGGCGTTATTATAGCTTATGATTGTGTTGGGTATGGTGTTATGAGTTTTTGGGCAGCATTTGTTTTATCAAGTGAATCAAATGTGAAGAAGAAATTTATTTGGTTAATA
>CANFGZ010000042.1 GCA_947446585.1 Chitinophagaceae bacterium
ATATGTAGATTGGAAAAGAGCCAGCACGATCAAATGGGGCGACAAATCAACTATCGAAAAAATTGATGCAATCATCGTAACCCCAGATAATCGCATTTTTGGAAAAAAAGAATTAGATGCTTCTAAAATAGTTTATCAATCAGAAGTATTTGATTATAAAGCAGCAGCACAAAATAGAGACGTTACTATTCCTCGCTCTGCATTCATAGTAAAAACAAAAATCCCTGTTTATCCTGATTCTTTATGTTGGGTAAGAGATTTCTCTTATTCTTACAACGAGCCAATGGCTAAAAAGTATTTCAATCACCCTGCATATGGCAATTATCCAGTTGTTGGAGTTACCTGGAAACAAGCTACAGCCTTCTGCGAATGGCGCACACACTATATGTCTGCATTCCTTGAGTCTAAAAAAAGATCTCCGGAATCTGACTTTAGATTACCAACTGAAGCACAATGGGAATATGCAGCTAGAGGCGGACGCTCTCAGTCAGCATATCCTTGGGGTGGCCCTTACTTAAGAAATAAAAAAGGTTGCCTTTTGGCAAACTTCAAACCAGGCCGTGGAAATTATCCTGAAGATGGTGGTTTTTACACAGTAAGAGCTGATGCATATTGGCCAAATGATTTTGGATTATACAATATGGCTGGTAATGTTGCAGAGTGGACGTCATCATTGTATTACGAAGGTGGGTATAATTTTCAACATGACATGAATCCTGATATTCGCTGGAATGCAAAAGATTCAGATCCACCAAGAATGAAGCGTAAAGTAATTCGTGGAGGAAGCTGGAAAGACGTTGGACATTTCCTTCAAACAAGCACACGAGCATACGAATATCAAGATACTTCTAAATCGTATATTGGTTTCAGATGTGTATTAGATTTACCCGCATCAGCAGTAAAACGCAGATAAAATATTTTCTTCTTATTTGAAACAATTCTAGAATTATTTACAGAAAAAATAACCCATTCTTAGTTAATGAACTTAGGATGGGTTATTCTACTAAATTTGCAATCATTTTAAAAAAACAATAAACCTTAAAAATTAAAAAACATGTCTTCAGTAAAAATCGATCCCAAAGTAAGTAAATGGATGGACGTTGCCGTATCAATCGCCGCGGCTGTTGTAATTTTCGGTGCGCTTCAAAAAATTCTACACACACCAATCGCAGATTTGTTCCTTAAAATTGGTCTTTATACTGAGGCCGCAATTTTCGCTTTGTATGGTATCATTTATATTAAAGCTCCTATCGATACCCATGGACATGCACCTGCTGCAGGTAAATCAGTAAATCCAATGGAAGCAATGGACAAGATGATGAAAGATGCTGATATCACTCCTGCTAACTTAAAGAAATTAAGCGAAGGATTCCAAAAATTAGGAACTACTGTTGCTGGTATCTCTGATGTTAGTGATGTGGTTAAATCAACCAGCGATTTTGGTGCTAAAACCAAAGAAGCTACTAATGCAATAGGTTCGATGTCTGCAGCATTTACTGCAAGCGCAACAACAATGGGTTCGTTTAACAGCGCTGCTGAATCTGCTAAAGGATTCCATGAGCAAGTACAGGTTTTGACTAAGAATTTGGGTTCATTAAATACCATATATGAATTGGAATTGAAAGAAAGTAACAATCACTTGAAAGCGTTGAATAACTTCTACGGTAAATTAGCAGAAGCCAGCAATGCTATGACTAGCAGTGTTGATGATGCTAATAAAGTGAAAGATCAGATTTCTGCATTAGCCGGTAACTTAAGCAAATTGAATTCGGTTTACGGAAATATGCTGAGTGCAATGCAAGTAAAATAATCCATGCGATTATTTTACTTTGAAAAACAAACCAAACAATATTCATAAAAATAATTAATACAAATAGTTATGGCTTTACCCGCAGAGCCCCGGCAGAAGATGATCAACCTGATGTATCTTGTATTAACGGCCCTTTTGGCGTTAAACGTTTCATCAGAGATCCTCAACGCCTTTAAGGTGGTTGATAAAAGTTTGATGACTTCAAACGACAATTTAAAAAATGCAAATAATACGCTATATGCTTCATTGGATGCTAAATTAAAAGATCCAATGACTGCAGAAAAAGCAAAGCCTTGGAATGAAAAGGCTTTGCAAGCTCAAAAATTAGCAACTGATTTAAACAACTACATCGAACAATTGAAAGCTGATTTGAAAAAAGAAGCTGGAGAGCATGAAGTAGAAGTTGATGGCAAAAAAGTAATGCAATTCAAAGAAGATGATTTGGAAGCTGCCACAAGATTATTCGGAAACGAAGAAGGTGGTAAAAACAAAGGTCCTGAATTTGAAGCTAAGCTAAAAAAATTCAGAGCTGATATGTTGAAAATTGACACTGGTATAGCAAAAGAATTTGAAAAAACATTCCCGGTTGATTCAGATTACAAAACAATCGGTCAGGATGGAAAAGAAAAAGATTTCACTTTTGCTTATTTCCACATGACACCAACCGTTGCGGCACTTACTTTATTAAGTAAATTCCAAAACAACGTTAAGAATGGTGAAAACCAAGTGGTTACTTTTTGTCACAATCAAGTAGGTGCTGTAAAAGTTGTTTACGATCAGTTTGCTGCTTTAGTTGGACAGTCTTCTAACTACATGATGCCTGGTGAAGAAATGGAAATCAATGCAGGTGTTGGTGCTTACAGTAAAGCAGCTCAGCCTAAAATTTCTATTGGTGGCGCTTCAATGCCATTAGCAGAAGATGGAAGAGCTACTTCTAAATTTAAAGTAAGTGGTTCGGGTTCTAAATCTGTTCCTGTAGTTGTTACTTACACAAAACCAGACGGTACTTCAGAAACAAAAACATTCGATGTTAAGTATACTGTAGGTACTCCTGGTGGCGCAGCTGTTCAGCCTGATAAAATGAATGTGTTTTATATTGGTGTTGACAATCCTGTAACTATTGGTTCTCCAACAGGTTGGGATAAAACAACAGTATCTATGACCAATGGTACGATTACCGGTACAGGTTCAGCAAGAGTGGTGAGAGTTACTGCAATTGGAAAATCCACAATTACAGTGAATGCAGATAAAAAGCCAACAACATTTGAATTCAGAGTTAAAAAAATTCCGGATCCTGTATTCAAAGTAGGTTCTGGTAAAGTAAGGATGCCTTCGGTAGAATTTAAAAGTCAGTCTTTCTGTCGTGCAGAATTAGAAAACTTTGATTTCGATTTGAGATTTAACGTAGTAAGCGCTACAGTTTACTTTTCTGGAGCTAATTTCCCAAATGTTGCATCAGCAACTTTGCAAGGGAACAATTTAGGACCATTAAGTACGTTTATATCTAGATGTGGCCCTGGTTCAGTTATTACATTTGATAATGTTAAGGTTCAAGGACCAGATGGTATGAGAACAATCGAAGGAAAATCAATTGCTCTATATTAAAATTTAATTCTATGAAAAGTAGGTTGCTCAAGTTTCTTTTTCTTGCTGTGGTTTTTTGTGGATTAGCAAATCTTGCTGATGCACAAAAGCCTAGAAAGTCAACAAAAAGATCAACTAAAACAAAAACTAAGGCAAATATTCAGGCTACAGAAGCAACTGCAGATACCACTGCTGTTGCTGCAGCTCCGGCTGAGGTTAAAGAACCAGTAAGCGACAGCTTGCCAATAAAAGTTGTCAAGGTTTCTCTGAGACCTGACGAAGCTGTAGAAACTTCTGTTTTAAGAGAAAGAACGCCTTTAGCATATGAGCATTTACGTGCCGATGACGCTGTTTATCGCCATAGAATATGGAGAGAATTAGATACCAGAGAGAAACAAAATTTACCTTTCATGTATGCTGCGGATGCAGATAATGGAAATCAAAGGTTTATTTCAATTATACTTTCAGCATTACAAGATAGTACAAGAGCTGTTACCGCTTTTTCTGCTGTAGATGATCGTTTCACAACCCCAATGACTAAAGCAGAAATAGCTAAAGCAATTGTTGGTGAAGAAGTAGAAGTGCCAGATTATGATTCTGTGGGTAATCTTATCGGAACCAAGAAAAAACGTAATGATATCAATTTGGATTCTTTCTACAAATTTCATTTGAAAGAGGAAGTTATTTTTGATAAAGAAAGCTCAAGATTATTCTGGAGAATTTTAGGAATCGCTCCTGTAAAGAATATCATCACTTCAAGTGGAGTTGATCTTGGACCTACAGAACTATTCTGGGTTTACTATCCCGATATGAGACCTGTATTCGCCAGTTTTGAAGTATATAACGGAAAAAACTTTGGCGGAAGAATGAGTTGGGAAGAATTGTTTGAAAGTAGAATGTTTTCAGCAAGAATTATAAAAAGTTCTATGGACAATCCAAGAGATATTCAAATTAAGAACTTTCCAGGTTTATCAGAAAATGGAGTTCTTCAATTATTTGAAGGTGAAAATATCAAAGAAAAAATATTCACTTACGAACAAGATCTCTGGAGTTATTAATAATCTAATCTAATTATAAAGCCCTTTCTTAACCGAAAGGGCTTTGTTATTTAATGACTTCCTGTTTATGGAAATACTCAAAAATAAGTTTTGCCCTTGCTTTTCCTATTTCTAATTCTAACTCTTCTTTAGAAAGAGCAATTATTTTCTTTACGGATTTAAATTTCTTTAATAAAGAATCAGCGGTAGCTTTACCTATTCCCGCTATTTTTTCAAGTTCATTATTTATTGCAGCATTACTTCTCTGATTTCTATGAAAGGTGATGCCAAACCGATGTACTTCATCCCTTATTCTTCTAATTAGTTTAAGGCTATCACTATTCCAGGGTAATTCAATAGATAAAGTATCGCCGGAAAAAAAAAGTTCTTCTCTGTTTTTTGCCAAGCCTACTAAAGTAGTTTTTCCTGATAGTCCAAGTTCAGCAATACTTTCAAGTGCAGCACTTAATTGTCCTTTACCACCATCAATAATAATCAGGTTGGGTAGCAATGCTCCTGTTTCCAACACTTTTTTATATCGACGAAATACAATTTCTTTCATAGAAGCAAAGTCATTAATTCCTTCAACTGTTTTAATATTAAAGTGGCGGTAATCATTTTTACTTGGCAAACCATTTTTAAAACATACCATTGCGGCAACGGCATTAGTACCATGAAGATTAGAATTATCAAAGCATTCTATATGACTAGGAAAAGATTGTAATTGAAGATCTTTTTGTAATTGATTCAGTACAACAATCACTTCATCAGAAGTTTTTTCTTCTAAGTGTAATCTCTTTTTAGCAATTATTTCTTGATTGAAATAATCTGCATTTTTTTGAGAAAGATCCAAAAGTTTTTTCTTGTCTCCGGCTCTTGGTATAGTTTGAATAATATTTTTATCTGGATAATTTATTTCAAAAGGAATAATAATTTCATTGGCTTCACTGTTATACGTTTCCCGTAACTGTAAAATAGCAAACTGTAAAATTTCTGCTTTCGATTCTTCAAGTCTTTTTTCAAGTGTTATTGTTTTGGTGTAAATAATACTGCCATCATTTACTGCCAGATAATTAACGTAGGCTATATTTCCTTCTTCCAGAATACTGAAAACATCAACCGTTCCTGTCTTGGTATTCACAACGGATGATTTCGCCTTGAATTGCTCCAGAGAAATAATTTTTTGTTGAATCAATGCTGCTTTTTCAAATTCAAGAGCTTCAGAAAATACAGACACTTTGTTTTTTAATTCCTGCATTAATGGATTCAAATTTCCTTTTAATAAAGCCATCATTTGTTGAATCCCTTTGTCATAATCTTCAAAACTTTGCAGTCCTTCACAAGGCCCTTTACAATTACCCAAATGATACTCAAGACATACTTTGAATTTTTTCTTTTGAATATTATTTTCGGTAAGATTTAATTTGCAGGTTCGAAGTGGAAAATACTGCTTGATAAAATCAAGCATTTCTTTCACATTTATTATTGAGGTGTAAGGCCCAAAATATCGCGATCCGTCTTTTACTTTTTTTCTGGAAAAAAAAACTCGTGGAAATGGTTCATTTTTGATTACAACAAAAGGATAACCTTTATCGTCCTTTAAACAAATATTATAATGCGGTTGAAATTCTTTTATTAATGAATTTTCGAGAAAGAAAGCATCTTGTTCATTATCAACAATTGTAAATTCAATTTTTGAAATTCTTTTTACTAATTCAATTGTTTTCTGATTGTCTAATGATCTGTTGAAATAACTACTGATCCTTTTTTTTAAATGTTTTGCTTTTCCAACATAAATCAAATTTCCATCCTCATCAAAATACTTATAGATTCCTGGTAATAAAGGAATTCCGGACGATATTTTTGAATATTCACTATTGGTCATTTGAATCGGTATAACTCCATTTTACTATCACTTCCTCTTCTGTGCTCGAATTGTTGATTATCGTAATGCCTCTGCAACTATTACCAGGAAGCCAGGTAAGTTGTCTGATTTTATCAGGTGCGATTTGCTTTACTAAAAAAATCCTTTTTACCTGATTAGATTCGGGATCAATATAAATATCCCAGTGTTTCCAAGGAATTGAGTCTGGTAAATTATTTTCGACATCATATGTCAAAGTAATGGTATTTAGAGTTTGATCAAAAAATTTACTTTCAATAAAAAATGGAGAATAACTTATCGAATCAATTAATGGAGAATAAAATTCATAAAATATAGCATCAAGTTGTTCTTTTTTCAACGAAGTGCTATCCGACTTGCCATTCTTCACTGTTATTTTCAATGTACGGGGATTCGATTTTTTTATTTCCATAATTTGTCCTTTTAAGAATTCCCCAACAGGAAAAAATGTAGGAAAGTTTATAGTGGTATCAAGTTCACTGAAAGCATTGGGCGCTGTTTCTGTATTTGTTTTTGCATTGTTACAGGAGAGCATAAAAAAAGCAGTAATTATCGGTAAGAAGAACTTCATCATAAAATTAAAAATAACGCTAAAAAATTTAAATTAAAATTGTCAACTCTTAATTAAATAATGCATCATAAATTTAAAGGACTCTGGAAATGCCAAATTTCAATCCAATGTTGTATAATTTTTCGTTATATAGATATCTATTATCAAAAGTAGAAAACAACTGATACCTAAATTGTGGTCCTGCATTTATTGATGTTCCGTTATTTAGTGTATAACTTAAAAATGTTTCAATGCTAGAATTCAGATTCCATTTGCGTAAAAATGATTCATCCTGAAAATAATTGATCATATAAGGAGAAACAAAATAAGGATTATTGCCTACCATATAACTGGGCTGTACAGTGGCGCCTGCATACCATTGTAGTTTTTTATTGCCAGCTATTTTAAATTCGCTACCAATAGGTAAAGAAATCTGATAAGTATTACTATTCATATTATTATTCTCTTCGGCATTAATATTAGATATCGAAGATATTGGAGAAGCAGAACTAGCGAAACTATTATTAACTTGAACGAATGCAAAACCCGAGTATTTATTGGAGTTATCTATTTTTTTATAGTTGGAATAATTTAACTGCATACCTGCCTTTAATCTGATAAATTTAGAAATATTTAATAAAAAAGTTCCTCCAGCTTCAAAATTATAACCAGGCAAATGTCGGAATTGATAGGCTTCGTTTTTATTCTTTTCCGACATTGAACTATTCATTACGGTTTCGGAAACCCTATTTAAATCAGTGTTTTTATAAATGTTTCCGTATCCAACAGAAGAAGATGCATATATCTGATAAGAGAAATTATTTTTTGTTTTGATCTCATCATTAATTTGCATTTGCGTTGTCAATGCTTTATTTGATGGATTGATTTTTATAACTAATC
The DNA here is from genome assembly GCA_947446585.1 of Chitinophagaceae bacterium. Classification (GTDB taxonomy): domain Bacteria; phylum Bacteroidota; class Bacteroidia; order Chitinophagales; family Chitinophagaceae; genus Ferruginibacter. The sequence continues at coordinate 7,785 of CANFGZ010000042.1, forward strand.
TATTATATAAAGTAACAAGATTTGAAGTTTCCGATGGAACAGATTCGTTAATTGAAAAAAGTGTTTCTTTTTCGTTTTTATCCGGAGAAGCTACTAATAAATTTGTTGTTGTATATTTTGTACGTTGAATTGTATTCTTTTTCTCCCTTGGAAATTCGATATTTGTTTTTTTGAGATTACAATCACTTTGATTGATTTTACTTTGATTGTAAAATGAAGAAGCAATAATTAATCTAGCATTTGAATTTTTAGGCAATAGATTTATTTTAGCTGAATGATAAGATAAACTTTCTGGGCTATGATTTAATGAACCTAAAATCAGATAAGATATTAAAATAAAAACAACTGAAGTTATAGATGGCCATTTTTTTGAAGGATGGACATTGTTGTATATGCTACGCCAAATCTTCTTTGATGGAATCATTTTAAAATTCTCTGTTGCTTCTTTCAAAAAATTTTCAAAATAATCAGTATGATTATTATCGTTCATTTTATAATTTATATTATAGATCGTGTTAAAACAATGAGGCTATGTTGCCTATTGTAATTCTTTTTCTTGGACTTTCGATAATTCCTTTTTTTAAGAGGATCACTTCCAGCATATTCTTTGCTCTTGCATATTGGCTTCTGCTTGTACCTTCTTCAATTTCAAGCATTGTTGCAATCTCTTTGTGAGAATAGCCCTCAATTGCATATAAGTTTAATACAGTTTTATATCCTAAAGGGAGCAATCTTATCGATTCAACGATTTGCTTAGTTTGCATCATCGATAAAATAGATTCTTCTTTAACCTGAATATTATTAGCATAAATAAGATCAACAGTATCAGAAAATTTCTTATTTTTTTTGATAATATTGATACAAGTATGGACCATTATACGTCTAATCCAACTTTCCAACGGACCCTCGTTTCTAAACTGATGAAGCTGTGTAAAAACTTTTATAAATCCTTCCTGTAACATATCCTCGGCATCATGGCGGCTTTTTGCATAGCGATAACATACTCCAAGCATTTTTGGGCTGTACTTGTTGTATAAAAATTCCTGTGCTCCGGTATTGTTTATTTTGCTTCCGGCAAGCATCTGCTCTTCGGTCATTTTATTTTAATAAGGATAAATTTAAGTAAAAATCTACTTATACCGGGATTATGTAGACCAAATAAAACAATAACTTAAACACATTTGTGAAAAAAAATTAACGCGCTCTTCTTTTCAAGCTATCAGCTGGATAAAACAATTTAAAACTATCCTTCAGTTTATCAATCCACATGATCATCACTTTTTTTTGGAGATCAGTAATAATGGCCTCTCGGTGAATCATAGTATAGGAGCTTAATGGCATTTCATTTTCTTCTAATTGTTCTTTAATTTCCTGCAGTTTGTGAAATTGACGACGTATTGAATAATTTCCAAACACCGAAAAATTCAATTCCTCTTTTCCTTCATCTATATGATTGTTCAGCCACAAACTCACCGGCTGAATTTTTGAATACCAAGGATAATTTGTATGGTTACTATGGCAATCATAACAGCTTTTTTTTAAAATCTGATTTACATCTTCAGGAACATAATGCGTTAGTTCAATAGATTTCGAATTTGCTGTTGATAAATTATTATTTCTTCTGGGAACAAACTGAACGAGAATGAATAACATTAACAGTACTAAAAATACGCTGGTTATTATTTTTTTCATTTCAATTACTTAATCAGTTAAAATATTCCCACTCATTTCTTCTGGTATGGGCAAGTTCATCAAGTTTAAAATTGTAGGAGCGATGTCACCCAGTTTTCCTGGCTTTATTGTTCCTTTCCAGTTATTGTCAATTATAAATAATGGAACAGGATTTAACGTATGTGCGGTATTTGGGGTGCCGTCTTCATTGATTTCATAATCAGCATTACCATGGTCGGCAGTAAGAAAGATGGTATAATTTTTTGATAATGCAGCAGCAACAACTTTTTCTACAGAACGATCAACGGTTTCAACCGCTTTAATAACGGCTTCCCATATACCAGTATGACCTACCATATCTGCATTGGCAAAATTTAAACAAATAAAATCAGGGGAGGATTGAAGGATCTCATTGATTACAGCATCGGTAACTTCATTTGCACTCATTTCTGGTTGTAGATCGTAAGTAGCTACTTTTGGCGAAGGGATCATGATTCTTTTTTCTCCATCAAATGGTTTTTCTCGGCCTCCGCTAAAAAAGAAACTAACATGAGGATATTTTTCTGTCTCAGCAATACGCAATTGCGTCTTTCCTTGATTTGATAAAATTTCACCAAGTGTATTTTTAAGGTCATCATTTTCAAATACAACATGTACATTTTTAAAAGAATGATCGTATTGTGTCATTGTTGTATAATGAAGATTGAGTTTGTTCATTTGAAACTCAGGCATATCTTGTTGAGTAAGCACTTCAGTAATTTCTCTGCACCTGTCTGTTCTGAAGTTGAAACAAATAACAGCATCGCCATCAGCAATAATTGTCTTTGGTAATTTTTTATTAATGATGGGTTTAATGAATTCGTCAGTAACATTATTTTCGTATGAATTTTTGATACTGGCGATCAAATCATCCGAATAATTGCCGGTTCCATGAATAAGTGCATCATATGCAATTTTTACTCTTTCCCATCTTTTATCTCTGTCCATTGCATAATATCTACCTGTAATGGTAGCTATTTCTCCAACTGATAATTTGATATGATCAAGTAATTGTTTTATGAATTCAAGTCCGGATTTTGGATCTGTATCTCTTCCGTCAGTGAAAGCATGAACCAAAACATTTGAAAATTTTTCAGCAGCACACAAAGAAAGTATTGCTTTTAAGTGATTGATATGTGAATGAACTCCGCCGTCGCTAACCAATCCAACTAAATGCAAAGTTTTGTTGTTATTTTTTGCATATTGAATTCCTTCCAGCAAAATTTTGTTTTTTTGAAACGCTTGATTACGAATAGCTACATTAATTCTTTGTAACTCCTGGTATACAATTCTGCCTGCCCCCAAGTTCAGATGCCCAACCTCACTGTTTCCCATTTGTCCTTCAGGCAAACCAACATCTTCACCACAGGTTATCAATGTAGTATTGGGATACTGAGCATATAATGAACGCACAAAAGGTACATTTGCGTTTTGGATAGCATCGCTTTTCTTAAGTTTCCCAAGACCCCATCCGTCCATTATAATCAATGCAATTTTCTTGTCTTTCATACTGTAAAACTAAACCATTACGATCAAAATAAAGCCAACTAAGATTTTGTAAAAAAATGATTAATTGGACAATGAAAAGATACTAAAAGCGTTATTAATAGGTAAGCAAGCTATAATATTAATCATTTTGATTAGTAAAGATCTTCGTCATACCTAACAATTATTATCTAAATCTTTTAAAATGAGAAACTTAATAATCCTTATTACAGCTTTCCTTTTTACTGTTTCATTTACCGGTACAAATGCTATTGAGGAAATAATTGTGTCACTAAAATCGGGAAATTCAAGCCAGCTTTCCACTTATTTCGACAATACAGTTGAAATAACACTTCCGGAAAAAAGCAACAGTTACAGTAGAAATCAGGCAGAAGTTATCATCAGAGATTTTTTCACATTAAATCAGGTAAAGAATTTTGAAATTTTACATAAAGGGGGGAATATGGGTTCTCTATATTGCATAGGTACCTTGATTACTAAAAACGGAATCTTCAGAACTACAATTTATCTTAAGCAGAAAGGAGACCGTCAAATGCTTCAAGAAATACGATTCGAGTTAAATTGATATGTTTTTAAATTAAATAACAAGCGCTCTATGGGGCGCTTTTTTGTTTTCTATACGTAGATTTGCAGATATGAATAATGAAGTCCGTTTAAATGATTTAATCATAAATGCGCTGCAGGAAGATATTGGAGACGGAGACCACTCTACATTATCTTGTATTGAAAAAAATGCAAGTGGAAAAGCGGTATTAAAAATAAAACAGGATTCTACATTAGCAGGCGTTTCTGTTGCTGCCAAAATTTTTAACCTTGCTGATCCAACAATTTTTTTTAAACCACTAAAAAACGATGGGGATCAGGTATTCAATGGTGAAACTGCATTTGAAGTTTTTGCACCTATACATACCATTCTTAAATGTGAACGGCTAGTGCTTAACACCATGCAAAGAATGAGTGGTATCGCAACGCTCACCAGCCAATATGTAAAAGCTTTATCGGGCTTTCATTCAAAACTTCTGGATACCAGAAAGACTACGCCTAATTTCAGACTACTGGAAAAAGAAGCCGTAAGAATTGGTGGCGGAACCAATCACCGATTTGGATTGTATGATATGATTATGCTAAAGGACAATCATATCGATTATTGTGGTTCTATTGAAAAAGCTATAGATCTAGCATATCAGTATGTTCAAAATATAAAGCCTGGATTAAAAATTGAAGTTGAAACCAGAAACTTAGAGGATGTAGAAAAGGTTGTTGCAAAAGGAAAAATAGACAGAATTATGCTCGACAATTTCTCACCAGAACAATTATCTGAAGCCATAAAAATTATTAATAAAAGATTTGAAACGGAAGCAAGTGGTGGGATCACTTTAGTAAACATTGCTTCTTTCGCAGCCACCGGAGTAGATTTTATTTCTAGCGGATCTATTATTCATCAGGCAAGAAGTATTGACCTAAGTTTAAAAGCAGTCATTATTTAAAATTTATTGAATTGAAAAAGAAGGCAAATATCTCAGGCATTATTTATTCTACCGATCCGGATTTTAAGCCATTTGCAGAATCTAATGAATCGATCAATACCATATTACCTGCTGAGCAAAAACTTTTGGTTAGAATGGAAACCAAGCACAGAGGAGGTAAAGTTGTGACATTGGTGGAAGGCTTTTCAGGCAATCAAACTGATCGGGAAGAGCTGACCAAAAAGCTCAAAAATCATTGTGGCACAGGAGGTTCTGCAAAAGATGGCGAGATATTGATCCAGGGAGACCATAGAGAAAAACTGCTTCAATGGTTGATTAAAAATGGATTTACAAATTCGAAAAAAAGGTAAATTTTCCTGTTCTTTTTTTTTATTCAGATACGAATTTGTTATCAACCATCATTATTAACATCGGTTGTGAAAAAAAATAGAGAAAATAAAGGAAAATTTCTTTAACTTGTTACAAATGTCCTTTTATGAATTCTAAAATTTCCGCTGGAGTTACCATAAGTGTTGAAACTTTCTATCAACCAGAGTATAGTAATCCAATTAATCATGAATTCATGTTTGCTTATAAAATCACAATTGAAAATAAAAATAATTTCCCTGTAAAACTTTTAAGAAGACACTGGCATATTATTGACAGCAATGGAAGTATTAAAGATGTGGAAGGAGAGGGTGTAGTTGGAATTCAGCCAGTAATCTTACCAATGGGTTCTTATCAATATATCAGTGGTTGTAATTTACAAACCGAAATGGGAAAGATGAATGGTAATTATGTTCTAGAAAATATGAACAATAAAAAAACATTTAGTGTTATTATTCCTACTTTTCAGTTAGAGGCTCCTTTGAAAATGAATTAATTTTTCTTTTGATCAGTTTTAAATATTTATTCTAACCAACTTTAAGTAAAATAAAGATTGGTAAAATTAGCATATGTCAAAATTAACTTTCAACAACAGCAACAATGAGTTTTATCAAAGTTTGAAATCTAGTGTAGATAATTATTTTAAAGAGAAAAATGTTTCAAAAACAGGAGATTATCGATTATACATTAAAACCTTTTTGCTGATTGGGTCGGCTTTATTCATCTATTTGATTTTAATGAATTTTTCTTTAATCTTAAATCCATTATTCGCAATACTCTTGTGTGTAATTATGGGTTTTCTTTTTGCCTGTATTGGATTTAGTGTAATGCATGATGCC
>CANFGZ010000043.1 GCA_947446585.1 Chitinophagaceae bacterium
AAAAAACCATCAAATCCCAAAGGGATGACATTATTCTGTTTGGTGAAAAAAACCATCTAATCCCGAAGGGATGACATTATTCTGTCTGGTGAAAAAAACCATCTAATCCCAAAGGGATGACATTATTCTAAAGAAAAAAGGACCGTGATAGAAATCGCAGTCCGTATTAATCCAATATCCTATGAAAAACCATAGTTAAAACGCTATAGTGTTGGTTTTATTATGTTTATGAGAAAATATCTTTTAATAACCAAAGTTGTTTTTACAAATTGACAGCAAATTTATTTCCCAGAGCAATCAAATCTTCCGCAACTTCGGTTAAAAGTTCAATCCCATTCTCCAGGCGGTATTTTTCTATTTCTCTTTCTGGATCTCCAGGAACAATAACAGGCTGATCAGTTGAAACAGGCGCTGCAGATCTGAATCTCCTTATCCATAGATCCATATTTTTTTTAAAATTTTCTGACGGTCCGAAAGCATCAATACGCATAGCACCAAAGAAATGACCAATTCCTTTTCCCGGTAAATTTTCGGGCATGGGTACATATGCAGGAAACGGAGGAACCCAAGGCCCAAAATTTGCACCACTTAACACCCCTGAAAAAATATCTACAATTGAACCAAGCATATAACCTTTGTGGCTGCTGTGTTCTCTATTGCCACCAAGCGGAAGTAAGGAACCACCCTTTTTTAATTCATGTGCATCATTACTCGATAACCCCGCTTTATCCTGAACCCACCCATCTGGAACCTGCTCGTTTTTTCTTTGTAATATTTCCAGCTTTCCATTGGCGGCAGTAGTGGTGGCAAAGTCTGCAACAAATGCCGGCTCGGCTCCTGCTGGAACGGCAACAGCTATTGGATTAGTTCCCAGCATTCTTTCTTTTGAAAAAGTTGGTGCAACTAAAGCCGAAGCGTTTGTCATGGCTATCCCAATCATCTCGTGATCCAATGCCATCATAGCAAACTGTCCGGCAATTCCAAAATGATTGCTGTTTTGAACACTTATCCACCCCGATCCAAATTGTTTTGCTTTTTCAATGGCCACATTCATGGCAAATGGTGCAACTACAAGCCCTAAACCACTATCCCCATCAATCACACCGGTACTGGGCGTTTCATGAATAATTTTTATGAATGGATTTGCATTTATCCTATTTACCTCCCAAAGCCGAACATAGCCACTCAGTCGGGCTACCCCATGACTGTCGACGCCCCTTAAATCTGCAATCAATAATGATTGGGCTGCAATTTTAGCATCGGATTCACTGCAGCCAATTTTTAAAAAGATAGATTCTGCAAAAGACAATAATTGATGATAAGTATAAATTGTTCCCATTTTGCGAAGATAATGAAGTGATATTTCAGAAATCCAATCTTTAAGAATTGACAAAAAAATCAATTTCGTACATTTGCTTCCCGCTTATTTAAATAAACTCATTATGGGAAGAATATTTGAAGTTCGTAAAAGTGCCATGTTTGCCCGCTGGGATAAAATGGCTAAAAATTTTACTCGTATTGGTAAAGAGATAGCCATTGCCGTAAAAAGCAGTGGTCCAGATCCCGACAACAATCCTGCGTTGAGAAGATGTTACCTCAATGCTAAGGCTTGTAATATGCCAAAAGACAGAGTCGAAGCTGCCATTAAAAGAGCAATGGGAAAAGATACTTCCAGTTATGAGGAGATAACTTATGAAGGCTATGCGCCTCATGGTGTTGCTGTTCTTGTTGAAACGGCAACAGATAATCCTACAAGAACCGTTGCCAACGTTCGCATGCATTTCACAAAAGGTAATGGCACATTAGGAACCAGTGGAAGCGTTTCATTCGGTTTCAACAGAATGGGAGAATTTACTGTTAAAAATGGTGGATTGGCACTTGAAGATTTGGAGCTGGAATTAATTGACTTTGGATTGGAAGAAATTGGAGAGAACAGCGATGGAAATATTGTTATTCGCACTGCATACAATGAATTTGGAAACATGAGTAAAGCTCTGGAAGAAAAAGGAATAGAAGTAATCACAGCAGAGCTTACACGAATACCCACAAATACGGTTGAACTTAGTGAAGAGGCTGCTCAGGATGTATTCAAGCTTGTTGATAAATTAGAACAAGATGATGACGTACAAAAAGTATATCATAATCTGAAGTAGTTTTAATTTACTCTGCCATCATTTCTTTTACTACCCTGATAATATCCTCAGTGTTGGGTTTTGAAAAATAATCTCCATCACTGCCGTAGCTTGGGCGATGCGCTTTTGCCGACAAGGTTCTTGGCGCTACGTCGAGCATACGATATCCATTTTGTTCTTCCATAACCTTGTTGTACATATATGCTGTTGCACCACCAGGCACATCTTCATCAACAAATAATATTCTATTGGTTTTTTTAAGTGATTGAGAAATCAGATGATGGATATCGAAAGGCAACAACGTTTGCACGTCAATCACTTCACAGGATATTCCAGATTCCATTAATCTCTCCGCTGCTTCCTGTACAATTCTTAATGTAGATCCATAACTTACGATACTGATATCCTCTCCTTCTATAATGATTTCAGGGGTGCCTAACGATACCGTATAACTAAGCAAATTTGAAGGTAATTTTTCTTTAAGGCGATACCCATTCAAACATTCAATAACTAAACCTGGATCATTACCTTGAAGTAACGTATTATACATTCCTACTGCTTGTGTCATATTCCTAGGTACACAAACATACATACCTCTGAGTGCACTAATTATTACACCCATAGGAGAACCACTATGCCAAATCCCTTCAAGTCTGTGGCCTCTAGTTCGCACAATTAATGGACAACTTTGCTGACCAGCAGATCTGTAATGAACAGTTGAAACATCATCACTCAAAGGCTGCAATCCATAAAGAAGATAATCAAGGTATTGTATTTCTGCTATTGGTCTAAGTCCACGCAAGGCCATTCCAATCCCTTGTCCGATAATTGTAAGTTCTCTGATACCTGTATCAAAAATGCGGTGAACGCCATACTTTTCCTGTAAACCATTAAATCCCTGATTTACATCTCCAATCTGCCCAAGATCTTCACCAAAAGCCGCAACTTTAGGATTGTTTGCAAAAAGTTTATCAAAATAATTATTCAAAACTTCGTAGCCATTAAGTACAGACGCATCTGTATCATATTCGATATTTACGGTAGGAACATTCAGTGCTGACTTAGGCCCTTCGTTATATAAATGAGTATCAAAAATATTATCTCCCTCCTGTTTTAATTGATAATAGTAATTACAGATTGTTGTTGCGATGGAATCATTTGTTTTTTCAAGCATTTCATTGACTCTTGAAAGCGCTTTCAAAACATCTCTTCTCATAGGTTCTCGAATCAATTTAAGCTCGTCAATTATCGGAGTAATTCCAGAATTTAAATGCACTGCTTTATTTATCAATTCGATTGAATGATTTACCAGATGCTTTAAAGGAAGGTGATATTTTTCCCAGGCCTTATGCTTACATTCTTTTACAAATTTTACTGCACTTTCTTCGATTGAGATTAACTCTGCCTCTTCAGCGAGAGCATTATTCAATAACCATTCGCGCATTTTCTTCTGACAATCCCATTCTTTTTCCCAGTTAAGCCTTTCTTCATCTTTATATCTTTCATGACTACCCGAAGTAGAATGTCCTTGAGGTTGTGTTAATTCTTCTATATGAAATAATGCCGGCGTGTGTGTATCTCTTATTTTCTGAATGGCGATATCAAGCACTTCACACATCCCTGCATAGTCCCAGCCTTTTAATTTATAAATGTCAATTCCATTTGTTTCTTCTGATTTTTGTAAACCAGATAAAGCATCTGAGATTGAAGATTTGGTGGTTTGTATTTTCTTGGGAACAGAAATGCCATAACCATCATCCCATACAAATACAGCCAGTGGAACCTGAAGTACCCCTGCTGCGTTCATGGTTTCCCAAAAATGACCTTCGCTGGTAGATGCGTCTCCGATTGTACAAAAACAAATTTCATTACCCTTATTACTAAGATGATCTAATGCATGTAATTGTTCTACATTTCTGAAAGTCTTGGAAGCGAAAGCAAGCCCTAAAGCCCTGACCATCTGTCCGGCTGTAGGTGCAATATCACTGGATACATTTTTTAATTTAGATAATTCGAGCCAGTCTCCATTTTCATCTACCAATTTTGTGGCAAAATGAGCGTTCATTTGTCGGCCAGCACTAAATGTATCATTCTTAATATCTGAGTCAGCATATAATTGAGCAAAAAAATGCTCTGGTGTAGCCAATCCTGCGGAAAACATAAAGGTTTGGTCGCGATAATAACCAGATCTAAAATCTCCTGGTTTGAAAAATTTAGCCATGGCAATCTGAGCTACTTCCTTTCCATCTCCAAAAATTCCAAATTTAGCTTTACCGGTCAACACTTCCTTTCTGCCCAAAAGACTAGTTTCCCTGCTTACACAACAAGTTTTGTAGTCATTTAGTACCTCATTTCTAAAGTTTTCGAAGCTGAGCTTATCCTGCTCATTAATTTCATTTTTTATTGTTTCCATAAACTATTATGAATGCCAAAAATAACATTTTCGGGCATTTAAATGACATTTATATTGGCTTAACCCTTGATAAAAAGAAATTGATTTTTTTACCCTAAGGGAAAACTTTACTGAAATAGATTATTTGTTTGTTAAAATACTGCAAACGTTCATTAAAATTACCTATATGTAAATGGTTTTTGTATCTTTATCATCGCATTTTAGGAATAGCTGTATGAAAAGACTTCTAATTATAACACATTTGTGTGTCTTGAATTTGACGATTTATGCTCAGCATGATGGTCATCAACATGATTCCCAGACCGTTGTAAGTGAAGTTATTTCCACCCCAGTTGCTGATAGTTCTCTTGTACTTAAAGAAGAAATTTTTGATTTCGGTAAAATTCCTCAGGGAAAACCTGTTCACCATAATTTTGGAATTGTCAATGCAGGTTCCTTACCTTTGAAATTAATAAATGTTCAGGCAAGTTGCGGATGTACAACTCCAGAATGGGAGAAAGACAAAGATATTGCTGCTGGTGAATCAAGTATTATAAAGGTTGGTTACAATGCAGCTTCAGAAGGACCATTTACAAAAGTGATTACAATAACCTATAACGAAAATCAAACAAAACAAATGACCATTAAAGGCGAAGTTTGGAAAACACCATCAGCAAGCGCTCCTTCCAACTCCGCTTTAAATGATTTAAAAGACTGATTCAATCAAATTTTTCAATAAACAAAAACAATAAAAAATGAAAAAATTACTACTATCACTTACAGCTCTAGTACTAACAACCGGATTATTTGCTCAGAAAAAATCTGATGATGTTGCAAAAATTAAAGCAGAAACCATTGACTTAGGTAAAATCAAACAAGACAATCCTACAGCCGCAATTTTTGAAGTATTAAATATTGGTAAAGAAGATTTATTAATTGAGCAAGCCAATCCAACTTGTGGATGTACAATAAGCGATTATACTAAAGATAAAATTGCTCCAGGATCAAAAGGTGTTATTAAAGCAACTTACAATGCTAAAAATTTAGGCATGTTTGAAAAACATCTTACTGTAAAATTTGCAGGATGTGATGACATGAAAAGTATCACTATTAAAGGCGAAGTAATTAAAAACGAGGAGGCTTCTACTACTCCTGTTGCTGCTCCTACTACTGCTGAAGAGTCGGTAAATAATGTTCCTACAAAAAAAAGTAATACCCCTGTTCCAGTAAAAACAAATTCTACAACAGTTGCTCCAACTAAAAAACCGATAACTAAAAAAATAACAACAGGCACTCCTGTAAAACCATAATTTTATTTTAATAAAATAAATAAAAACCCTGCAATATGCAGGGTTTTTATTTATCAGAAAAACAACTGTACTTATGTTTACTACTGCCATTGAAACGGTATCCGATTTCACAAGACCTATACATAGTATTGTCCGTAATTACGGAAGCAAGCAAATATTGCCCGGTTCAGCAACATTATTTTTTGTAAATGAAGATGGCTATGCAATAACCTGTAAACATGTGGCTGAAATGATTGTAGCTGCAGATCAAATCAATAACCGACATCAGTCTTTTTTAAAAGAGCATAGAGACATTACTGATAATCCTGATTATAATAATTTATTGAGTAATCTTGAAGTTAAATACAATCTGAATGAAAATACTACGAGTCAATTAAAAACAAATTATGTGGACTGTGTTGACAAGATAGTCAGTTTTACCATAACAGTACACCCTACTCATGATCTGGCTATTATTAAATTCAATGGATTTGAAAAAATTCATTATAAACAATGTGCAAAATTTTTAAAAGATGAAACTCAGCTAAAGCAAGGTAAATTTCTTTGCCGTTTAGGTTTTCCTTTTCCAGAGTTCACCAATTTTGCTATTAACGCTCAAACAGATGAGCTGGAATGGACCAACACTGGGATAAATGTATCTCCAAGGTTTCCAATTGAAGGAATGGTAACAAGATTTTTAGGTGATACTCAACATGGCCTTTTTGGAATTGAAATGAGTACACCGGGATTACGTGGACAAAGTGGCGGACCTCTATTTGATGAAAATGGAATTGTATACGGAATGCAATACAGTACTAAACATCTTCATCTTGGTTTTGATCTGGAAGAAAAAGAAATCATCATTAATAATAAACCGAAAAAAATTTCTGATTATCCTTTTATTCATTTAGGGCAATGCCTGCATGTAAATTTGATTAAATCTTTTTTGAAAGAACATCAGGTAAGTTTTTTTGAAGCCTGATAATTGAAGTTAAGGTTATGCTGCGAATCATATCATCTTGTATCTTTGCCTAATGTTATCAATAAGTAAACGCGGGCATGAAATGCCTTCTTCGCCAATAAGAAAACTAGTTCCTTATGCAGAAACAGCAAAGAAAAAAGGAATCAAAGTATTCCATTTAAATATTGGACAGCCAGATATAGAAACTCCAAAAGCATGTTTGGATGCAGTTAGAAATTCAGATTTCAAAGTACTTGAATATAGCCATAGCGCTGGCAATGAAAGTTACAGAAGAAAACTTGTGGCCTATTACGCAAAGAATAATATTGAAGTTACCCACAATGATATCATTATCACAACTGGTGGTAGTGAAGCGATTCTTTTTGGATTGATGGCCTGTATGGATGCAGGTGATGAAGTTATCATTCCTGAACCCTTTTACGCAAATTATAATGGATTTGCTATTCAGGCTGATGTAAAAGTAATTCCTATCAAAAGCAGTATTGAAACTGGTTTTTCCCTTCCTCCAATTGAAGACTTTGAGAAAGCAATTACCCCCAGAACAAAAGCTATTGTAGTTTGTAATCCCAACAATCCTACCGGGTATTTATATAGTGCTTCTGAAATGGAAATACTGAAAGAAATTATCATCAAACACAATTTGTTCTTATTTGCTGATGAGGCCTATAGAGAATTTTGTTATGAAGGCACACATACCAGTGCCATGCATTTGAAAGGCGCAGAAAACAATGTTGTATTAATGGATACAATTAGCAAACGCTATAGTGCCTGTGGCGGAAGAATAGGCGCATTTGTAACAAAAAATAAACAAGTGCTAGATGCCGCTATGAAATTTGCTCAGGCAAGATTAAGTCCTCCTTCTTTTGCTCAAATACTTGGTGAAGCCGCTGTAGATCTTCCTGATAATTATTTTGACACCACTAAAGCTGAATATAAGCGCAGAAGAGATACTATTGTTAGCAGACTTAATTCCATCAAAGGAGTATTTTGTCCTAATCCCGGCGGAGCTTTTTATGCAATGGCACGTTTACCTATAGACGATTCTGATAAATTTTGCCAGTGGCTGTTAGAATCTTTTTCTCATAATGGGGCAACCATCATGTTGGCTCCTGCAACAGGATTTTACAGTACTCCTGGCTTAGGTAAAAATGAAGTACGGCTTGCCTATGTGTTAAATGAAGAATCCATTAATCAGGCAATGGATGTTCTTGAAGAAGCATTAAATCAATATCCTGGAAGAGTTTAATTATTTTGCTCCGGGAGGACAATTAGTTCTGATAAAGTTTGTGTACAAATTTGATAAATGTCTTATTGTTCCTTCACCTTCACTGATATTGTGTGTTCTGTTGGGATATTCCATGAATTGAAATTGTTTATTAAATTTCACCAACTCATTAACCAACGCTTCAGCATTACTGAAATGAACATTATCGTCGCCACTACCATGAATGAGAAGTAAATTCCCTTTCAATCCATTAGCATAAGTAATTGCAGAACCTTTTATATAATCCTGCATATTTTCTTCGGGTAATCCCATATATCTTTCTGTATAAATATTATCATAGTAAAGCAGGTTGGAAACTGGAGCAATTGAAACCCCTGTTTTAAACATTTCTGGAAACTGAAACATAAGATGTAATGTGGAAGAACCACCACCACTCCATCCCCAAACTGCCACGCGTTCCTTATCAATAAATGGAAACTCCAGGATTTTTTTAATCCCCATGGCCATGTCTCTAATGTTGATCTGACCATTTCTTCGGTAAATAGATTTTCGCCATGCAGCTCCTTTTAATGAAGGAGTTCCTCTGTTATCTAAAGCAACTTGCAAATATCCATCGTCACTCATACTGCCGTTATATAAAAAGTTATCATGGTTACCATAAACATCGTCTGTTGTTGTAGTAGCAGGTTCTCCGTAAACATAAAAAACAATTGGATATTTTTTTAACGGATTGAAATTTTTAGGCTTGTTGATCCATGCGTCCAATTCAATATTGTCAACAGTTTGTATTTTTAAATACTCAACATTGATTTCTGAATTTATTTTTATTGTTTTGGCTATGCTGTTTTCAGCATTAAAAGTTTTGTTTTCAGGTAAACTAACCCACTCGGATACTTCAGGTGTATTGTAATTGGAAAATTTATGAAAAGCTAATTTGCAATTTGGAGAAATATCATAACGGTGTGTTCCTTTAAGGTTATTTCCACTTACTAACTCAGCGGGATCTTCTTTGTTTAGTTTAGAAAGGTTGTTGATATGAACTCTATACAAATATAATTGTGTAGCATTATTAGGAGATGCGGAAAAATAAATGAAGTTATTGAATTCATCAACAGCATTAATCTGCCCAATGTCGTAATCACCTTTTGTAAGCAATGTAGTGGATTTTCCATCTTTACTGATTTTATAGATATGTCTCCATCCATCTTTTTCACTTACCCACAGAAAATCTTTTTTTTCATTTACCCAATTCCATCCTACTGGATTGTCTGTGTTCATATCTACCCAAGCATCACTGTTTTCGGCCCAAACTGTTCTTGCGCTACCATCTAGTGTATTGCAAAATATCAATTTACTTTCTTGTTGTTTTCTGTTTAGTTGCTGAACAATCAATTCATTGGCATCACTCCACTCCATTCTTGTTAAATAATTTTGTCGGGGATCTCCTTCTATTTTCATCCAGCGGGTTACGCCATTAGCGAGTGATACCACTCCGATTTTTACTGGAGAAGGGGCTTCCCCTACTTTAGGATATTCAACAGGAATGATTTTTGAATACACAGAGTCTGTAGTATTCAACATATAATAATCCCTGATTTTATTTGCATCAACCTGCCAGTATGCAATCTGTTTGCTGTCGGGCGACCATCTGAAACCATCTCTGCAGCCAAACTCTTCTTCATATACCCAATCAAAGGTACCGTTAATCATTTTTCGGCTACCATCCAACGTAAGTTTCTTGATATTTCCATTCAAAATATCTTCGGAGTAAATGTTATGTTCACTAACATAAGCAACATTTTTTCCATCAGGAGAAAACTTTGCAAACATCATTGATTGAGGAGAAAGCCCCTTTCCTAATTTTTTCAATTTTGTGGAAATTAAATCCAGTAACCAATAATCACCTCTGGTGTTATATCGCCATACTTTCGCTGTATTCACAAATAACAGCAGCTGGGTATTATCATTGTTAAAAAAATAAGATTGAGGATTCAATGATTCTTTTTCGCCAACAGGAATCAATAATTCTTTTTTTACCAAAATCGTTTGAACGGATTTCTTTGGGTCAATCTTAACTAAATTCCCTTCATCAAATTTCATATAATTAAGCCCATCTTTTGTCCAGTTTATTCCAGTTTGTGCAAAAGAAATCTGTAAAGAAAAAAAGAACACAATCAGAATTATCTTGTTGAATTTTTTCATACCCTTTATAATTTGAATAGCTATTTTGAATATTTATTAAAGATAAAATTAGGAAATACTAAATGATAAATCTGTATTTGCTGTAAAAAGAAACTTAATTTTGCCCAGCAGCTTCTTTTATGGAAAAAGAAAAATTAAGAATAGATAAATTTCTCTGGGCAATCAGATTGTATAAAACACGCAATCTGGCTGCTGAAGCTTGTGATAAAGGAAAGATTAAATGCAAAGGGGAAAGTGTAAAGGCTTCAAGAAATGTTAATGCAGGCGATGAATATGAAATTAAAACTTCAGAAAAAAAATGGTTGATTAAAGTAGTTGATAAGCTGTATACCCGTGTAAAATATGCTGAAGCCATTAATTACTATACTGACATTACTCCTGCGGAAGAAATAGAAAGAATTAAATTCGAATCGGCTGTTTTTCATACTGGTAAAAGAATGAGTAAAATTGGCAGACCTACTAAGAAAAACAAAAGAGATCTGAATGATTTCTTGGGGGAAGGAAATATCCCCTAAATCCCCCAAAGGGGGAGTTAATTAAAGCGATAGCATTGACTTTAATGACATAACAAAAAAAAACAAAAACCTTAAGAGGTTTAATAAAATTGGATTCAGTTAAATAACAAAACACAATAAAAGTCGCTTCGGTTGATCGTGGGGCTTTAATAACATAATAAACTTTCTTCTTCAGGGGATCGAAGGTATTTTAAAACAAAACATAATAAACTTTCCCCTTGGGGATTGAGGGGGCTTTTAAAAATGAAAATCGACATCATTACAGTTGTACCGGATTTACTTAGTGGTCCATTCTCCCACTCCATTATGAAACGTGCGCAGGATAAAGGTTTACTAGAGGTAAATATAATCAACCTCAGAGAATATACTACTTACGCACGTGCACAGGTTGATGATTATCCATTTGGAGGTGGTGCAGGAATGGTAATGATGATTGAGCCTTTGGTTAATGCTGTTGAATTACTAAAAAATAAATGCGATTATGATGAAGTTATTTTTCTAACTCCTGATGGCGAAACCTTTAATCAAAAAATAGCCAATTCGCTTTCCTTAAAAAATAATTTACTTTTAATTTGCGGACATTATAAAGGAGTAGATCAGCGTTTCAGGGATCACTTTATTACAAAAGAAATTTCAATTGGTGACTATGTTTTGAGTGGCGGAGAATTAGCTGCTGCGGTACTAACGGATTCGATTGGACGATTAATTCCCGGAGTACTAAATGATGAGAGTTCCGCTTTATCCGACTCATTCCAGGATAATTTATTGGCACCACCTGTCTTTACAAGACCGGAAATATTTCGAGGCTGGAAAGTACCTGATGTGCTTATGAGTGGCAACCACAAACTAATTGAAAACTGGAGATATGAACAATCAGTTCAACGAACAGAAGAAAGAAGGCCCGATTTATTGGATTAATTTTATTTTACAAGAATCGCAGTTCCACAAGAGTCAGACATTGGCACAATATTTAAATTGTTTTCCTTGCAAAACTGTCTAACCGCATTCTTAGCTCCTTTATACAGATCGTTGTTGTAGTCATGTATAAAAATATATCCGCCTTTAACCAATCGGGGATAAAAATATTGAAGGCCATTATAAATAGGTTCATACAAATCTGTATCAATACTCACAAAAACAAAATTATCCTCAAGACCAATTGCAGTATCAGGAAAATAGCCCTCCTTAACAATACATTTTTCAGGATGCGGCATCAATTGCAAAACTTTTTTTACAGATGTGTTGCTAAAATCCTGCTCTCCTGATGAAAAATTATTTTTAACCTCATGTTGAATATCTGCCTTATCAAATCCTTGAAATGTGTCAAATAAATAAAAATCCCTGTCGTTAAAATAATGATTAATGTATCGTGCAAACTTGCCCTTATATACTCCAAGTTCTGCAACAGATCCTTTTAGATTTGCTTCTTTTATTTCTGTAGAAGCTAATTCAAGTGTTGAAAGCCTTATATAATCCATATAATTTCTATCAACCATTCTTTCTCTTTCTAAATAGTTCAGAGAGTTATTAATGAATACATTATTTCGATTGAAATATTTCCCAAATAAATAGTTAAACGCCTTTATAATCATAAGATAAAAGTATACAAATTTTTGTGAGTTTATCTAGTTTAAATTAAAAATCAAAGCACGAATTTAATATTTCAAAAAACTTTTATCCTACCCACAATGCTTTATATTTGAAAATTAATAAAAAAAAATAAATTATGAATTCTATTTCAATTCAAGGCAATATTGTAAATATAAAAGGCAAAGAAATATTTTGGGGAACTGTTGAAATCAACAACGGAAAAATAGAAAATATTATAAAATCAGGCGATGAAAAAAAAGAGGCGCATTATATTCTTCCAGGATTTATTGATAGTCATGTACACATCGAAAGCTCTATGCTCGTTCCATCTGAATTTGCAAAACTTGCTGTAGTTCATGGTACTGTTGGCACCATCAGCGATCCTCATGAAATAGCAAATGTTTGTGGAATGGAAGGCGTTAGATATATGATTGAGAATGGAAACACAGTTCCGTTTAAATGCACCTTCGGCGCACCAAGCTGTGTGCCAGCAACAATCTTCGAGACTGCAGGTGCTGCAATTGATGCCGATGACATTGATGTTTTACTTCAAATGCCAGAAATAAAATACCTGAGCGAAATGATGAACTTCCCTGGTGTTTTATATAATGATGCAGAAGTTTTAAAAAAAATCGCTTCTGCAAAAAAATACAATAAACCTGTTGATGGACATGCCCCAGGCTTAAGAGGAAATGATGCAAAAAAATATATTGATGCTGGCATTAGTACCGATCATGAATGTTTCACTGCAGAGGAAGCAATGGACAAATTAAAATATGGAATGAAAATTCTGATCAGAGAAGGAAGTGCCGCAAAAAACTTTGAAGCTTTAATTGATTTGATGCATGACCACTCGGACATGATGATGTTTTGCAGCGATGATAAACATCCCGATAGCCTGGCCGCAGGACATATCAATCAACTTTGTGCAAGAGCCGTAAAAAAAGGTATAGATATTTTTAAAGTGCTGAAAGCAGCTTGCATTAATCCTGTTGAACACTACAAAATGGATGTTGGTTTATTGAATATAGGAGATTACGCTGATTGTATAATAGTAAAAGATCTTGTCAATTTTGAAGTGGTAAAAACTTTCATTGATGGCATTCTTGTAGCAGAAAATGGCCAGTCATTTATTAATGCTCCTACAGCTGCTGTTATTAACCAATTTGATTGTAATGAAAAAATGGTTGATGAATTTAGTATGCCTTTTAACGGCGAAAAAGAAATAATGGTTATTGA
>CANFGZ010000044.1 GCA_947446585.1 Chitinophagaceae bacterium
ATTGCTGTCCGGTATATCTCGGCAACCAGTTAGCTACAATTTCTTCTTTTGACTTCATGATATCATTTATTATTAAATATACAAAAATAAGTCTTCCGTAATGATGAAAATACTTCAGTTAGCATAAATAAACAACAGTGCTTTTTATATTCATCTAAAAACAACAAATGTAATTTTATGTTTTAAAAAAACTTTATGAAAAAAATACTAATCGCCACTTTTATCATTTCCATTTTTATTTCTTCCTGTAAAAAATCAAATCTTGTTGATGCAAATGAGCATCCCAATACTATTCTTACAACTACAGAGATTGATGCCTTTATTAAAAAACAGATTTCTATTCATCATCAATTTGAATGGAATATGGCAACTAATCAAATGATATGGAGCGCACTTCAGCATACAGATTATATTTTATCTGTTGGCTATACAAAAGATGGCGTAGAAAATATCAACAATCTTTTACCCAACATTAATATTGCTGAAAACGAATGGAAGCAAACAAAAGATTTTATTATTTCCATGGTGTTGACTTCCGAAAAAAAATTGGATGAAATGGTTACCATACAAAAGATAATTCCATGGGATGAAAAGGTGCTTCCTGTTATAGATATTGTGGTAAAAAATCCGGAAACAATAAAATTGCTAAGAGCAAGCAAATATGTTCGTTATGCCGAACCCCTTGGGTATGAACCTCAGGAAGCTCAACTGGAATTTAAAAAAGATAACCATATTGCAAATGCAACGTCAAGCAGTAGTGGATGTGGTTCTAATACTGCAACATTGGGTTTAATTCAAAATGTAGATTATTCATTAATAACACCATTTTCAAAGCAATCCTGGAATTATATATATCACAATATTCCAAAGGCCTGGATCAAGACAACAGGTGCAGGCGTAAAAGTTTTTTTCATAGATACAGGTTGTGAATTTGATCAGGAGAATTTAGGTTCTGCTTTTAATCAAGGAAATTCTACGGGAAGGACCATAGAAAAAATAGTCACTTTACCACAGTCTAATTTTTTAGGAATTGCAACCGGACCAATAGAAACACCGGATGATGGATGTGGGCATGGAACCGCTATGGCAGGAGCTTGCGGCGCACCCCGTGGTACAGATGGAAATGCATGTGGGGTTGCTTATAATTGTAGTCTTGTAACCTGCAGAGCAGCAGAAGATGTTTATCTAGATGAAAGCAGAGAGGCTAAAGGTGTTGCTGATGCATTCACAAATGCGGCCAATAGAACTGACATTAATATCATCAGTATGAGTATGGGCCGTATTACCAGCAGTTCACAAATTAAAGATGCGATTGTTTATGCTTACGGAAAAGGCAAGCTGATTTTTTGTGCAGCAGGAACTTCTTTTAGCTGGACCAGTGGATGGGCGGGTGTTATTTTTCCTGCATCACTGTCACAAGTAAATGCCATTACCGGAGTAAGAGACAATAATTTCATTACCACATGTACAGATTGTCATGATGGAACCGAAACTGATTTCACTATTGTTATGGAAAGATTTATGGATTATAGAAAACCACTAACACTATCGATGAGTGGAGATGTTCCTTCAACCATAGGAGGCTCATCAATAGCAACTGCAACTGCAGCGGGAATAGCTGCATTAGTATGGTCGAGATTTCCAACTTTTACAAGAGATCAAGTTTTAAATAAACTCATTCAAACCAGTGCTAATTATCCGATACGCAATGCTAGTTTGGGATGGGGGAATTTGAATGCTGATGGAGCGACAAATTAAGAAGGTTAAAAGGTTTAAATCGCTGCGCTGGTTTAAGGGTTTAATGGTTGTTTGACAGCTTCATTTATTTGGTGTTTGGCGTTATTTGTTTGCAGATTGGTGTGTGTCGAATTTTCGGAAGTTTTCTTCGTGATACTTTGTGCCTTCGAGTCTTTGTGGCAGAAAAAAATAATAAATAAGTAATTAAAAATAAGAAACAAGGAAGTGGCGATTAACTCCGTAAAATTAGCAAACCAGTCAACCAAACACCAAACGCCAAACAATATATCATTCGTGAATTCGTGGTTATACAACAAAACGCAATCAACTTCCCCCTTGGGGGATTGAGGGGGCCTAATTTCCTTGGGAGATTAAGTGGGCTTTTATAACTTTACCCTCTAATGCAAGTTATCTATCCCGAAAAAAAGCCTTCCATAAAATCTGAAAACGGGAAAGATTTTATCTTTTGTCTGATCAGAAAAAAATGGCTAGTGATTACGCCTGAAGAGTGGGTGAGACAAAATTTTTTGTTATACCTCACTGAAATTTTACATTTCCCAGCTTCTTTGATTGTCGTTGAAAAACAATTATTGTTATCAGAAGTAAAAAAGCGTTTTGACATTGTTGTTTATGACAATAAGGCTCAACCATTGATACTGGTAGAATGTAAAGAAATGAATGAAACACTCTCTCAATCGGTTTTATATCAGGCACTAAATTATTTTAAAGAAATTCAATCCCATTTTTTGATCATCACCAATGGTAATCATACGATTGCTTATGAGAAGAAAGGTGAAACGTTTTTTGAAATAGACAAAATTGTTCAACAAGTTTAAACTGTTCAAGAGGTTCAAAGGTTGGTAATAAACCACATGAAAAAAGCTCATGGTTTAATCCATGAGCTTTTTTTTTGAACTTTTTGCATCTTTCTTTATGGGAAGATTCCTAATTCGCTATAGCTTGTTGCTACTTTGTTAATAGCACTAACATAAGCGGCTGTACGCATATCAGGAATTTCCGGATTGTTTTTCCAGATTTCCATAATTTCTCTGGTTGCCGTAATCATTGTTTCTTCCAACCCGCTATGTACAAGATCCTGTTCTTCAGGTCCATGCATTATAAATTCTCTGTTATCATCTCCTACGCGTTTCCCGGTCAATTCTTCCAATTGTCCTAATATACGAGTGTTAAGGTTTTCGGTAAATCTTTTTTCCATACGGCCATAACGAACATGACTTAAATTTTTGAGCCATTCGAAATAACTAACGGTAACACCACCTGCATTCAAGTACATGTCGGGCACACAAAGAATACCTTTTTGAATAAATATTTCATCGGCTTCGGGTGTACAAGGTCCGTTTGCTGCCTCACCAATAATTTTTGCTTTAACTCTGGGTGCATTTTCTCCATTAATAACGTTTTCCAAAGCAGCTGGAATTAAAATGTCGCAAGACAGTTCCAAAGCGTCAGTATTTTTAGTCAAATTGGTTGCTCCAGGATAATTTACAATAGTATTATGTTCGGCTTTAAATTTCATTACATCATCAATGTTTAATCCATCTGCATTAAATATTGCGCCATCATGTTCAGACAAAGCAATAACTTTTGCACCAGCTTCACTGAAAAATTTAGCAGAGTGATAACCTACATTTCCAAGGCCCTGAACAACTACGGTTTTACCTTTAATTCCCAAAGTTAGTCCGAGCTTTTTCATAACATCCTCCATGTTACATACTTCACGGATACCAAAGAAAACGCCTAAGCCGGTAGCTTCTGTTCTGCCCCTAACACCACCTTGAGTAACAGGTTTGCCGGTAACACAACCAGCAGCATCAATCTCTCCTGGTTTTAAAGAAGCATAAGTATCAACGATCCATGCCATTTCTCTAGGTCCTGTACCATAATCTGGTGCAGGAACATCGATGCCGGGTCCAATGAAGTTCTTTTTTACCAATTCTGCGGTATAACGACGAGTAATTTTTTCTAGTTCATATACCGAATATTTTTTCGGATTTATTTTTATTCCTCCCTTACCTCCACCGAAAGGGACATTTACAATAGCACATTTGTAAGTCATTAATGAAGCAAGTGCCATTACTTCATCCTGATTCACTTCATCACTGAAACGAATACCTCCTTTACAAGGAGATTTGTGCTGACTGTGCTGCACTCGATAGGCTTCAATAACTTCGATGTTGCCGTTATCAAGCTTTACAGGAAATCGCATTTGATAAACACTGTTGCAAGCCTTGATTTGTTCAAGAATACCAAGATCCCATTTAGTTAATCTGGCTGCTTTGTCGAAACTTTTTTCTACACTCTGAAAAAAGCTGTAGTTCTGATTAGATGACATGTTGTAGGTTTTTATTTCAAAATATATAAAAGCTGTTATTTTCTGTTTTTAGTTTCATGTTCAAATCTGCTTATTTTTCTGTCCAATATAAATACATAAATGAAAAGTCCAATTAAGATAGTTAAACAAACGGCAACAACGGTATAAATCTTTCCATTGCTTCTCAGCAAATCAGCCATTTCTGGTTTATCCTGAGCAGAAGTAATAAGCGAAGTCATTAATCCAATGAGGGTCAAAATAAATTTATTCATTTATGATTGATTTGTCTTTTAATAATGAAAGCCGAATTTTTAAAGTGGCTATCCAGACTCCTAATAATGTCCAACCGATAATAGCAGGATAAAATACCATTCTCATTCTGGCATCCATATCATTTCGGTCTAGAGCAGGGTTCCCATTGTCACCACCTGGTGCGCCAGGATGTAAACTGCCAACTAGCCTAGGAATGATCCAGATACTAGGAAACAACATTGCAAAAGCAAATATGTTATAAACGGCACTTATTCTTGCTCTTTTATCGATATCGGTAAATGAACCTCTTAATACAAAATAGGCTCCGTAAATAAGTAAAGCAATTGCGGCGCCAATAAGTTTGGGCTCTTTCATTACGCTTGCCATAGACTGGCCCTGATCAGTTACCCATGTTACATTTACCCAAAGCATTCCGGTTAGATATCCCAGTATCCCAAACAGTGCTCCAACACGCGCAAAATTTTCTGCAAAAATATCATTGCGATATTGATATCCCCGAAGGTATTTAATGCTGTAAACAAAACTTATGGTAAATAAAATCATCATTCCAAACCACATACAAACATGGAAGTATAAATTTCTGATGGTTTCATTAAGAATAAACAAGTGTGGCACGTCCAGCAAAAAGCCACAGACAATAGTATAAACCAACAATACAAAGGATAATATTTTCCACCAACTTTTATCCACTAATTCTAAGTTTTTTATTAAGTGGCGCAAAGTTATGGTAATCTGCGTCACACACGATAATATAATTTTGATCAAATCTAGGCATTAATCCTTCCACAAATAAGGAAAAAGGACTATAGCCAATACCACCACCAACAGGTCCATTACCGATGTTAGGCCAATGAGCTGCATTACCGCACCATCTCGAAAAACTTCTGCAAAGGCTGTTTTACTCAATCGTATAATCAACATCAGCTGTGGCAAAATCACCGGAAAACCAAGAATGGCAATTAAGGCTGCATTTTGCTGAGCTTTTGCAGCTATTGCACTCATCAACGTAAAAACTAAGCTGATTCCTGTACCACCCAAAATTACAATGCCAATAAATTTTAATCCATTTTGCACGGGATTATCTAAAAATAAAGAAAATAAAGCCAGACTAATTAGGCTCATGATCAGCATTAAAATCACATTGAATATTAATTTAGAAATTATGAATTCTACCGGCGAGCATATTGAGTAGAAATACAACATTCGACCGCGGCTTTCCTGTAAAAAACTTTTTGCCACAGCATTAACACAAACAAAGAGCTGGATAACCCAAAACAAACTATTCCAAACCACCGCATTTGGACTCTCGGACATCGATAAATAAATAACGAAGATTGTTGCAGCGATATACAATAATATGCCGTAGAAAGTGTGCTTCTGCCTGAACTCGAGTAAAATATCTTTTTTAAAAAGTGCTGAAATCCGATGATTCATGCCTGCAAAGTAATGATTATCACTAATAGATTGCTGATTTTTTTTCAACGTGTTTTTACACTCATTATTAAAAGAAAACTCTTCCGTAACAACTGTTTAAATCACCTCTAATCTCTATAGCACAAGTATAATTTTATGCTTCTTAAAATTAAAACATTTTATTATGAAAAAATTATTATTGGTTTTCGTGTCATGCACATTTTTAACTACTATTATGGCCCAGAAAAATAAGTTCTGGTCTGCTTACAAGGGCAATGAAAAAATTTCCACAGATAAATCTATAGCCCGAAAAACGTTTCCCAAGGAATTCAAATTGTTCAATTTGAATAGTATTGAATTACAACAAGAATTATTTTCTATTGTCGACAATCATTCATCTAATCATTCAACAATCATTTCACTACCAAATACTGATGGACAAATTGAAGATTTTGAAGTGTTTGAAGCTTCTAATTTTGAACCTGAATTGCAATCGCGTTTTCCGGAGATCAGAGCATTTTCTGGAAAGGGGATTACAGATAAATATGCTGTAGTCAAACTAAGCATTTCGCCTCAGGGCATACAAACAATGGTTTTCAGAACAGACAAGGAAAATGAATTCATTGAGCCTTTTTCGCAGGACCATATGATTTATGCAGTTTATGTTTCTCAGAGAAAAAGTGGACAACTTCCATGGTCTTGTTCTACTTCGGATCAAAAAATATTTTCTGAAATCAATGGTGATGTATTAACCAGAGAAATTACTTCAAGGTCTGGAGGAGATTTAAAAACGATGCGATTGGCTCAATCTGTAACGGCAGAATATTCCAACTATTTTGGTGCAACAAGTGCTTCTCAGGTTTCGCTGGTTTTGTCGGCCATAAATGCAACGCTTACACGCTGTAATGGCGTTTATGAAAAAGATCTGGCGTTACATCTTAATTTAATTTCAAACACTACTGCTGTTATTTATTATAATGCCTTAACGGATCCCTATGATGATGCCGCCACAGGAGCGAGTGGCACCTGGAATGCACAACTTCAATCAACTTTAACTTCAGTTATTGGCGAGACTAATTATGATATCGGGCATTTATTTGGTGCTACAGGTGGCGGTGGAAGTGCAGGCTGCATAGGTTGTATATGTACAAACGGATCTAAAGGAAGTGGATTTACATCTCCTGCGGATGGGATTCCTCAGGGAGATAATTTTGATATTGATTATGTGGTACATGAAGTGGGACATCAATTGGGCGCTAATCATACTTTTTCACATTCGCTTGAAACTTTTGGAGTAAATAAAGAAATTGGATCGGGAATTACTATTATGGGTTATGCCGGAATCACCGATCAGGATGTGGCTCCACATTCGATAGACATTTATCATGAAGCATCGATTGCACAAATTCAGGCTAATCTGACTACTAAAACCTGTCCTGTTAAAACCAGTATTTCCGCTAATAACGCAACTCCTGTTGTTGCTGCAATTGCTAATTATACCATACCAAAAAGTACTCCATTTGCACTTACCGGATCCGCAACTGATGCCAATGGTGATGCTCTAACTTATTGCTGGGAACAAAATGACAACTCAACGACATCCGGCACAGGTAGTGTAGCAAGTGCTACAAAATCCAATGGGCCTAACTGGATATCTTTCAAACCAACTAGTTCTCCTGTTCGATATTTTCCGCAATTATCAACCATTTTAACAGGAGGGTTATTAACAGGTCCTTTAACCGGCGGAGATGCAGGAACGAATACAGAAGCATTAAGTTCGGTAGCCAGAACGTTGAACTTCAGATTAACAGTCAGGGATAACTGCCCTTACAGTTCTGTTGCACCAGTTAAAGTGGGGCAAACTCAGTTCACAGACATGATTGTTTCGGTGAGTACAGCTTCTGGACCATTTACGGTAACGGCTCCCAATACTGCAGTTTCTTATGCAGGTGGTTCTTCTCAGAATATTACCTGGAGTGTTGCCAATACTACGGCTACACCTGTTAGTTGTGCTAATGTAAAAATATCATTATCTACAGATGGTGGGCTTACTTTTCCTACGGTACTTTCTGCAAGCACTCCTAATGATGGAGCCGAAACGCTGGTAATTCCTAATACTCCTTCTACAACAGCAAGAATAAAAGTTGAAGCTGTTGGAAATATTTTCTTTGATATTTCAAATACGAATTTTACTATAGCTTCAACGAGTAGTTGTAATGTGCCCAGTGGATTATTCGCTTCCTTAATAACTAATACTTCAGCAACTATAAGCTGGAATGCGGTACCTGGAGCTTCGAGTTATGGAGTAGATTATAAAGACAGCACATCCACAACCTGGATTGCACTTTCGGCATCTACTACTTCAACTTCTATATCATTGAGTGGGCTATCGGCATCAAAAATATATAATTTCAGAGTTAAAACTATTTGTTCGGCAACTGCCAATAGCGCATATGCAACTTCACAGTTTACAACAACTGCTGCAATGGTCTGCTCTACAATTTTGGCTTATGAGCCTAATCAAAAACTATCAACAGCGGCCACCATTGCAGCCAATACAAATGTTTCTGCAGGAATTGCCGTTTTAAATGATACAGACTATTATAAAATAATCACAACGGCTACAAATAATATTACGATAACGCTGAGTAATCTTCCTGCTGATTTTGATCTTTATTTTTATAATAGCAGCGGAACACAATTAGGCAGTTCTCTAAATTCGGGTACAACACTTGAAACGATTACAACTTCTAATCTGGCAGCAGGAACTTATTATATTAGAGTGACAGGGTTCAGCAGTGCCTTTAATTCTTCAGCTTGTTACACATTAAATGCAACAGTAACCGTTTCGCCAACGGCATGTCAAAGTATTTATGACAATACCACAAATGGAACGACAACAGGTGCTCTGGTTGTTCCTTTTAACACCAATATTAACGGCTTGATAAGTCCTGCTGCTGATATAGATATTTATAAATTTTCAATCACAACTCCCGGAACTTTTACAGCAATATTGTCTGGACTTCCTGCAGATTATGATTTGACTTTATTAAACAGTTCGGGTACTTCTGTAGCAACTTCTGCAAATGTGGGCACAACTGGCGAGACCATTACTTATACCGCTGTTGCTGGAATTTATTATGTAAAAGTTACCGGTTTCAATGGGGCAAACAATTCAAGTTTATGTTATACCCTTAAAGTCCAATTAGGAACAGCAACCAAACAAAATAATCAGCTATTTACAAATCTTTCTGAAGCTATATCCTTATATCCAAACCCTGTACAAAATGAACTTAACCTTTTAACTAAAGGTGAAATTTCACCAAATTGTCATTTTGCAATTTTTGATTCAAAAGGAATGATTGTGCATGAGCAAAAAATAAATAATAATACTGAGGTCATTGATATTTCAAATCTTTCAAAAGGTGTGTATTTGTTTAAATTCAATAATGGAGGAAAAACCATAACAGAGAAATTTATTAAACAATAAAATTTTCTGAAAATAAAAAAAGCGTTCCATTTATTCGGAACGCTTTTTTTATATAGTGCTGATAAACTCAATCATTTTTTTGAGCGCAAATCCTGCATCTGGGTTCATAAATATCTTTTTCTCCGAGCAAAACCTGGCCGCCTTCAGTCGTTTTCCGATAACTGATATTAGCGATGTTACCGCACCTCATACAAATGGCATGAAGTTTTGTAATGTAATCTGCAACTGATAATAAATTAGGCATTTGGCCAAAAGGCATTCCTAAATAATCCATATCAAGGCCGGCAACAATAACTCGTATACCTCTCAAAGCAAGTGTTTCGCAAACTTTAGTTATTTCTGAATCAAAGAACTGAGCTTCATCAATTCCAACAACATCAACATCTTGAGCTAACAATAAGATAGCCTGAGAGCTTTCAACCGGAGTAGAAACGATTGAATTGGTATCGTGACTTACAATATTATTTTCATCATATCGGGTATCGATTTGAGGTTTGAATATTTCTACTTTAAGATTAGCGATTTTTACTCTTTTAAGTCTTCTGATAAGTTCTTCAGTTTTTCCACTGAACATACTGCCACAAATCACTTCAATCCAACCTCTTTTTGTTCCTTTAAAATCCGGTTCTATAAACATTAAGTAATTATTTTAAATTTGCTTTGTAACTTCAATCTTTATTTTTGCAAAGATTAAGGTTTAAGTTTAACATGCAAAACAAAATTTTCAGTACTTAACATTATTTCATACCCAAATTTATTAATATGGAACGAGTGGGAACACTCTCTGACAGACTTAAAGCACAGATTGACGAAAACGCAACGCTGGATGAACTTTTATTAACTGTTCAGATGCTTCAATCGGAACTTCAGCATTTAAAGTCGGCAGCAGATACGACTATATCAGGTACATCAGTAGCCATGCATATTCCCAGTGGATTTGAAGAAAACGAAAATCTTACAGAAGAGAAAGTTTTTTTAAATCTTCAAGTTGATGAAGCTCAAGTTGAATCAGAATTGGAACAAATCAGAAAAAGTGCAGAATCAATAAATAGCTTCAGTATTAAAAACAAAAGACCTATTAGTTTTGATCCGATTGAGGATATACCAACAATGATTCACCAAAAAACAGTAGAGGTTACAGAAAAAAAGGAAATAAATGAAACAGCAGGCGATTCATTGAGTGATTCTTTGAATGAGAAATTGAAACAATCAAAAAAAGAATTGAGTGATGCTTTGAAGGACACGCCTATAAAGGATTTAAAAAAAGCCATTGGTATTAATGACCGCTTTTTATATATCAAGGAATTGTTCAATGATGATGAAGCCATGTATGAAAGAAGTATAAAAACAATAAACGGGTTTTCAATTTATCCAGAAGCCGAATACTGGATCAGAAGAGAATTAAAAACAAAATTAGGTTGGGAAGATAATAATGAAACAGTAAAACAATTTGATCAGTTGGTTAAAAGGCGATTTTCGGTTATATAGTTCATGATCAAATTAGAAGCACCTTTTTGAAGCACCACATAATCTTTTGAAAGTTTACCTGCACGAATAATTAATTCTTCTTTGTTGTAAAACAACGCTAATTGGTTATTTAATTCTAGCGAACTTTTAATCGAAAAAGCACCTCCGATTTTGATAAGGTCAATTGCCTCCTGAAATTTTTGATAGTTAGGCCCAATAATTACAGGTTTTCCGTAAACAGCAGCTTCTAGCAAATTATGTATGCCCGACTTATTAAATCCTCCTCCAACATAAGCCAAGTTACCGTAATGATAAAGTTTGGAAAGCATGCCAACATTGTCAATGATCAGCACATTACAATCTCTTTCTTTAGCAGAATTTTTTATCCAGTCGGAATAAAATATAGCTGTATGTAATTGTTCTTTTAGTTTAAGCAGTTTTGAGGCATTTATTTCGTGAGGAGCGATTATAAATTTAATTTGATTGTTTGTTCTGATAAAATCTGCAAGTAAACGTTCATCTTCAGGCCAGGTACTTCCGGCAATTATTGAAAAATGATGATCAATAAAATCGGCTATGCCGTTCACCTTGTTTTCGTTTTTAGCGATATCAACAACTCTGTCGAATCGAGTATCACCAGAAATGGATACATTCGATTTATGAATTGATTGAAGTAGTTGAACAGATTCTTGATTTTGAACAAAAATATGGGTAAAGCAATTCAGCATTTCTCTCCAGAAATTTCCGTACCATTTAAAAAAGGGTTGATTAGGCCTAAAGATTCCTGAAATCAGTATGGTGGGGATTTTGTTTTTTTTAAGCGAACTGAGAAAATGAAACCAGTATTCATACTTTACCCAAATAACGAGTTCCGGGTTTATCGCTTTTATTAAACGTTCAGCATTTTTTTTTGTATCTGATGGCAAATAAATCACATAATCTGCATCTGCATAATTTTTTCTGATTTCAAATCCACTGGGGGAAAAAAAACTGAGTACAATTTGATGCTGAGGAAACTGCTTTCTGAAGGATTCTAGTACGGGGCGACCTTGTTCAAATTCACCCAGACTAGCGCAATGCATCCATATTTTTTTTTGACTGGAAGAAAAAGTAGGGAATTCTTTTCTGCCGTTTATCCATAATCTTGCCTTTTCGTTCCAAAAAGAGGCCAGCTTTATGAAAAAAGAGTATAAAAAAATAAAAAAATCGTAAAAAAAAGAGTTCAAAATTTAAAATTATCTTCAAAAGTACAGCCAAAAGATGGTTAAATCAATTCGGGCTTTCATTATGGAATTTGAGGCTTAAAATCATATCTTTGCGCAGCCCAAACTATTGATTTATGAGGCCATTACAAATGGTAGATACAAAGACACAATATCTTAAAATAAAAGATAAAGTAGATAAAGCCGTAATTGGAGTTATGGAAAGCGCTCAATTTATAGGTGGAAAGGTGGTTAATGATTTTGCCGATCATTTGGCGCAATACCATGAAAGTAAGCATGTTATTACCTGTGCTAATGGAACGGATGCCCTTCAGATTGCTATGATGGCTCTTGGACTTAAACCAGGAGACGAAGTAATCACCCCGTCATTTACGTACATCGCTACTGTGGAAGTGGCTGCTTTACTGGGCATCAAACCGATTTTCGTTGATGTAGACAAACATAGTTTTTGTATTGATCCTACAGAAATCGAGAAATCGATAACCCCTAATACCAAAGCCATTGTACCTGTTCATTTATACGGACATGCATCAGATATGGAAGCTATCATGTCTATTGCTCAACGCCACAATCTTTTTGTAATTGAAGACAATGCTCAGGGGATTGGAAATGATTATACCTTTTCTAATGGCGTTAAAAAGAAAACAGGCAGTATAGGGCATATTGGTTGTACTTCTTTTTATCCCTCAAAGAATCTCGGAGCGTTTGGAGATGGTGGCGCTATTTTCACAGACGATGATGTGCTGGCCGAAAAGCTAAAAATGATTGCTTCACATGGTCAGAGCAAAAGATATTATCATGATGTGGTTGGATGTAATTCGAGATTAGATGCTATGCAGGCCGCCATTTTAGATATTAAACTTCAGCATCTTGATGAATATATTGATGCAAGAAGAAAAGCTGCAGATTTTTATGACAAGGCTTTTGCCGGACATCCAAAAATTGAAACACCTTTTAGAGGCGAAAATAACAATCATGTTTTTCATCAATACACATTGATTATTCATGATGCGAATCGAAATGCACTAAGTGAATATTTGACGGAGAAAGGGATACCATCAATGATTTATTATCCGGTGCCTGCACATCGTCAGAAAATGTTTGATGCTTTTGGTGGCAGTGAGTTTCAATTACCTGTTACCGATTGGCTTACAGAAAGAGTCATTTCATTGCCGATTCATACAGAGCTTGATGAGGAACAACAAACTTTTATTGCAGATGCTGTAATAGAATTTTTTAAATAATTTTTAATAAACACAAAGCGATTTTTATGAAGTTAGCAGTGATTGGTACAGGATATGTTGGTTTGGTTACCGGAACTTGTTTTGCTGAAACCGGAAACAACGTAACCTGTGTAGATATCGATATCAATAAAGTAAACAAATTAAAAGGAGGCCAGGTTACTATATTCGAACCCGGGCTTGAAAAAC
>CANFGZ010000045.1 GCA_947446585.1 Chitinophagaceae bacterium
AGGAAGCCAAAAGCGAAACAGGACTTTTTACTGCAGTTGAAGTGGCCAATTCCTCCCATGTTGAACAAGCGCTGGCTAATGATGTGGATGTGCTTTGGATAGGAGCGAGAACCACCGCCAATCCTTTTTCTGTTCAGGAAATTGCAGAATCCCTAAAAGGCGTCAAAGTACCTGTTTTAATTAAAAACCCAATAAATCCGGATCTAGAACTTTGGAGCGGTGCATTGGAAAGAATAGAGAAATCCGGTATTGAATTTCTGGGATTAATCCATCGTGGCTTTTCTTCTATTGGTAATAAAATTTATCGTAATCCACCCATGTGGCAATTAGCTATTGAGATGAAAAGGAGATTTCCCGGGTTGCCGATGTTATGTGATCCTTCCCATATCTGTGGCAACAGATTATTACTTCAAGATGTTGCACAAAAAAGCATTAACCTTAATTTCTCAGGGTTGATGATAGAGAGCCATATTAATCCCGACAATGCCTGGAGTGATGCAGAGCAGCAGATTACTCCAACTCAGCTTTCACTAATGATTAATGCTCTGGTATGGAGATCTGAATCGGTAGATGAAATAATGTCAAATCCAACATTATTGAAATTGAGAGAACAGATGGATCAAATGGATGACGAATTAATTTCTCTGTTAAGTAACAGAATGAAATTGGCCGACGAAATCGGATTTTACAAAAAAGAAAATAATCTTACCATTCTTCAAACAGAAAGATGGAATTTGATTCTAAAGAGAGCGTTGATAAAAGCCGAACATTTAGGCCTAAGCGAAGATTTTATTGTAAAATATTTTGAAGCCGTTCATCTGGAAAGTATCAATCATCAAAATAGCATCATGAACAGCTCCTCATGAAATCCACTAATTATAACATAAACCAAAAAACAATTAAATGCCTTTTTGGCGTTTCCGTTAATGAAATCAATGCTTTAGCTTCAAAGGATAATATCATCATTATTACCGATGAAATTGTTTATTCCCTTCATGCATCTAAATTTGTTGGTTACCGAATCATTCAAATCGCTTCCGGTGAACACCATAAAATTCAATCAACAGTTGATTACATTATTAACCAATTACTGAGCTGGCAGGTAAATAAAGACAATTATATAATTGGTATTGGCGGCGGAGTAGTTACTGATATCGCAGGGTATGTGGCTTCTGTTTATAAAAGAGGTACCAAACTAGGGTTGGTTCCAACTACTATTTTAGGCATGACGGATGCTGCAATTGGAGGAAAAAATGGAGTTAATGTTGCGTTGATTAAAAATATGGTTGGGACTATTTATCAGCCTGATTTTATACTTTTCGATTTTTCATTTCTAAAAACTTTACCCCAGCAGGAATGGATTAGCGGCTTTGCTGAAATTATAAAACATGCCTGTATAAAAGACGAGGCTATGTTAACGCTGCTGGAACATCATTCGTTGGAAGCATTTCAAAATAATGGCAACATGATTTTTGAATTAATTGAAAAGAATGTGGATATAAAGTTTTCTATCGTTGCTGCTGATGAAAAAGAAAATGCAGACAGGAGATTATTGAATTTCGGCCATACCATTGGCCATGCTGTTGAAAATATATGTAAAATGCCTCATGGAAATGCCGTAAGTATTGGTATAATCGCAGCTTGTCGGCTTTCGGAAAAAATAAATGGGTTTCTTTTTTCTGATACCAAAAGAATTGAGGACTTGCTGAACAAATATTATCTGCCCACATCAATCGATGTTGACCCTAAAAAAGTTTTTCAATTACTGCTATCGGATAAGAAAAGAGAAGCAGCTTCGATACATTTTGTTTTGCTGAACAAAATTGGCGATGCAGCAACGAAACTCCTTGATATAAATATGGTGGAGAATAATCTAAAAGAAATTTTATGATGAAAGCCATTATATCTACTTCTATATTAAATGGTGAAGTACATGTACCTCCAAGCAAAAGTGCTATGCAGCGTGCTCTTGCCCTGGCATTATTAAATAACGGAGAAACCATAATCAATAATTTCGGAAAAAGTAAAGATGATGAAACCGCTATTCAAATAATAAAAGATCTTGGTGCCGACGTTTTTATTTATGATTCATCCATAAAAGTTTTAAGCAAAGGAGAAATCAATCCTCCGTTAATAATAAATTGTAATGAAAGTGGTTTGGCATTGAGAATGTTTGCCCCAATTATAGCTTTGTCGGGTAAACAAGTTCGGCTTACAGGAACCGGCACATTGAATAATAGAAAAATTGGTTTATTTGAAGATATTTTAAATGCATTAAACGTTCAGATTGAAACCAACAATGGGTTCCTTCCGCTCACTTTGAATGGTCAGATGTTACCAACTGATCTCGTTATTGACGGAAGTAAAAGCTCTCAATATCTCACCGGATTGTTGTTTGCTTTTGCAAAGTCTGTTTACAAACCAACGGTGATTACCGTTGAACAACTTGTAAGTAAGCCATACATAGATTTGAGTTTGCAATTATTGAAACATTTTGGATATAATGTTATTCATGATCATTATTGCAGATTCATTATAAGTCCTGTTAAAAGTTTGGTATCCAATTATACATATACCGTGGAAGGAGATTGGAGCAGCGCTGCTTTTTTTATCGTAGCAGCGGCCATTTCAGGGGATTTGTTGATATCCGGACTTGAAATGAATTCATGCCAGTCTGATAAAAAAATTATGGAGGTATTAAATTTGGCAGGTGCAGCTTTTAATATTAAAAATGAGGGTATTGAGGTAAAGAAATCAGACCATCTTTCTGCATTTGAATTTGATGCTACCGATTGCCCGGATCTATTTCCTTCATTAACTGTACTTGCAATAAACAGCATAGGAATTTCTAAAATAAAGGGAGTAAAAAGATTGTTTGATAAAGAAAGCAACCGCGCTTCGACTTTAGTTTCTGAGTTTTCCAAATTGGGCGCTTCTATTCAAATAGATAATGATGAGATGATTATTGCCGGAGGGAAAATGTTGATTGGAGCCGATGTGGATGCTCATCATGATCATCGTATTGCAATGGCTTTGGCTATAGCAGGATTGAATATTGAGGGCGACGTTATTATAAATAATGCAGAATCGGTTAGTAAATCGTTTCCTGATTTTTTTAAAATATTAAAGGATTCTGGTGGAGCCGTATCTTTAAACAATGAAAATATAACTCATGAATAGTTTTGGCAGAATTTTCAGATTAAGCATTTTTGGCGAATCGCATGGCCCAATGGTTGGAATAACCATAGATGGGGTGATTCCCGGAATTGAAATTTCTGAAACTGATTTCGAAGTTGATTTGCAGAGAAGAAGAGGTGGTAGTATTTCAGGTACTACTTCAAGAAGAGAAGACGACCTTCCCATATTTCTCTCTGGAATTTTTAATGGAAGAACCACAGGTGCTCCATTGACCATTGCTTTCGAAAATAAAAATGTGATCAGCAAAGATTATGAAGAGCAAAGAAAAATTCCTAGACCCGGACATGCTGATTTTGTAGCTTCTAAAAAGTTCATGGGATTCGAAGATTATCGAGGTGGCGGACATTTCAGTGGAAGACTAACGGTTTGTCTGGTAGCCGCGGGCGTCATTGCAAAAAAAATGCTAGGAGAATTAAATAAATCTGATTCAAATATCGAAATTAAATCTGAAATTATTTCTGTTGGCGGCGAAACCGAAATTGCAATTGGAATACAAAAAGCAATGGAAGCTCAGGATAGTGTGGGAGGGATTGTTGAATGCAGGATAAAAAATGTACCTATCGGTTTGGGTGAGCCGTTTTTCGACTCAGTGGAATCTATGCTCAGTCATGCTGTTTTTGCCATTCCTGCAGTTAAGGGTATAGAATTTGGATCCGGATTTGGAGCTGCGTTGATGAAAGGAAGCGACCACAACGATTCACTTGTTGACGCATCCGGAAAAAATGCTTCAAATAATTCGGGTGGTGTTTCTGGAGGTATTTCTAATGGAAATGAAATGATTTTCAGAATTGCCATTAAACCAGCTTCATCAACACCAAAAGAACAAAACTCTTTAAATATAGAAACAGGATTAATGGAGGAATTTAGCATTAAAGGGAGACACGATTTATGTATTGCGTTAAGAGTGCCTCCGGTTTTGGAAGCAGTTGCTGCCTGTGTTCTTTCAGATTTATTTCTGTTTACAAAGTAAAAATCAAAAAAAAGCCCCGATATTATCAGGGCTTTTTTTTGATTTGTAGTGTTGAATTAATTTATTAATAATACTGTTCCTTGCTTTTCTTCGGTTTTGTACTTATTATCTTTTGGATCTAGGTAACTGTATTTGGCCATCCATACATAAGTTCCTGAAGGTTGTTTTCTGCCCTGGAAAGTTCCATCCCATCCTTTAAGCCATTTATTTGTTTGGAAGATCAACTGTCCATATCTGTTGTAAACTCTGAAGTATTCTGTTTTATCAATTCCTGCAGGAATAGCTCTGAATACATCATTAAGTCCATCCCCATTAGGAGTAAATGATGATGGTGTATAATAAGCAGGTCCGGCATAAGCTCTAACAAAAACACTGTCAAATCCAAGACATTGGCCAGCAGTTACGATCACTGTAAACAATTGATCATCGGTTATGGTAGCCCT
Source organism: Chitinophagaceae bacterium (assembly GCA_947446585.1). GTDB lineage: Bacteria > Bacteroidota > Bacteroidia > Chitinophagales > Chitinophagaceae > Ferruginibacter. The sequence goes on from CANFGZ010000045.1 coordinate 4,612, forward strand.
CGGATTGTATACATTTGAGTTGTCAAGGAAATTATAAGGATTCCATTCATAGGCATTTCCTCCGGTTGCCATTAATTGAAGGGGTACGCCAATTACCGCAATAGTATCTCGGCCGGCATAAGCAGGAACGGGAGGTTGAACAATTACCTTAACAAAATCCGTTACAGAAAAATCGCATCCATAATTGTCGGTAACTGTCAAGGTATAAATTTGTGTGCTGTCTGGATTCGCAACAGTAATATGCTGGTCAGGTGTGGTACAAGTATTAGCTGGCGTCCAGTTGTAATTTACTGATCCCGAAGTGTCAGATACAGAGCCCACAAGCACGGTATCTCTTTTGTAATTACAAACAGTCATGTCATTGCCTGCATTAGGAATTGGCTTATGTAAAACTCTTACAGTAATGGTGTCTTCTCTGTGACAAATACCCCAATTGCCTTGGAAAGTATAAGTTGTGGTATCTGTCGGCATAGCATAAGGAGTTTTGATTGTGCTGTCACTAAGCGTATTGGAGAGTGAGGCATTAGGAATGCTGCTCCAATGGAAAACGGAGGCATCCGGGCTAATGTTTGGTATTAGTCTAACAGAATCCTCGACGCAAATGGTAGTGTCATTAATTGGAATAATCCACATGTCATCAATCAAATCTACTATAACTGATGTTCCTGTTACACATCCATTAGCATCTTTTACTTTAATATCAGGATAATTTCCTCCGGAAACTTTGAACGAATCGGGAACTTGAAATGAAATGCCATTATTGATAGAATAGGTATAACTAGGTGTTCCATCGGCGGCAACTATATAAATATGTCCATCATTTCCGGCACAACCTCCAGGAGTACTTGTAGCACTTGCCGTTAGTAAGGTAGGTTCGTTCAATAATACGGTAGTATCTTTTGTACAGCCAACATTGTCTTTTATTCTGATGGTATGTGAACCCTGACTAACGGTATTGAAACTATTTGCGGCTTGATAATTAATTCCCGCATCAATAGAGAATTCATAACTGGGCACACCTCCCGAAGGAGTTAAAGAAATAATTCCGTCAGTTCCTCCATGGCATAAAGGCATGGTGAGATTTACCGTTGTTGTTATTGGAGGATTAGTAGTAAGGGCGGTGGTACTAGATCCCTGACATCCGCTGACTGTACTGGTAATTAAAAAAGGATATGTTCCGGCGCCTAATCCGGTAAAAGTAGGATTAGGTTGAGTGATTGGATTCGGGCCCAGAGGATTTAAGGTATAAGTATATGATCCAGGGGCAGAAGGTATTATCGTAATTGTGCCATCAGCAATGTTAGCACATGGTGGGTTCGAATTTGAAGTTGAGGCAGAGAGACCTGGGCCAGGAACTACAACTGTAAATACGGGTCCTTCGCATCCAAAATTGTCTCGTATCGTTACAATATGTGTTCCTGAACTAACATTATTGAAAGTGTAATTATTCGGATTGACACCATTTTGAAGTGGTCCGCCGTCTAATGAATAGCGGAAAGGAGCTGTTCCTACAGTTACAGTAACGGTAAGCGACCCATCAAATACGCCTGGGCACGAAGTTGGAGATTGTACAAAAGTGCCAGATATTACAGGGCCTGCAGTAACGGTAACCGCTGTTGTGCCCATACATCCTAAGTTGTCTTTTACCGTTATATTATGAAGACCACTAGATACATTTATAAAAGTTGCTGTTGCAGACGCTGCTGGCTGATAAGCTCCGCCATCCAATGAGTAGGTGAGTGGGGCGGTACCATTTGAAGTTACCAGTATAGTGCCATTAGTTGCAGTTGAACAAGAAGTAGCAGTAAAAGTTGCACTTGCTGTTATACCTGATCCTGCATTAACAGTTGGGGTTACATCACCTGTGCATCCTGATACATCTTTAATGGTTACCGTATGACTTCCTGAACTGACTCCAGGAATAGTAATATAAGTAGCATTTACAGAAGGGACAAAAGGTCCTCCATCCAATGAATAAGTATACGGGCCCGATCCACTTGTAGGAGTTGCCGTTATGGTGCCATTGCTTACACTAGGGCAGGTAGCTTGCGTTGAAGTGGCAGTGCCGGTAATTCCTGATCCTTCATAGATGTAAACGTTTCTTGATCCTGAACATCCGGTTTGATCAGTGACGGTTACTACATAAGGTGTAAAGCCTAATGGCGCAGCCAATCCACTGAAAGTAGCACTTGCAGGTGGAACCGGAGTAACCACTCCAGTATAACCGGCCATTGTAAATGTATAAGGACCAGTTCCACTGGTTGCAGTAACTGTAGCTGACCCATTATTTAATCCTGGGCAACTATAATTTGAAGAGTAGGTAGTACTTATTGAAGTACCTGCAGATATTGTTATAGGCCCAACTGTGCCTGCACAACCCAAGTTGTCAACAAAATTGATGGTATAAGTTCCTGCGGATAAAGCAGAGAATGTAGCTGAAGTAGGATTGGTAATTGGTCCGGGAACAGTTCCGGTACCGGTAATTGTAAATACAAAAGGTGCGGTTCCTAAAGTAGGGGTAACACTTATTGATCCATCGGATCTTCCAGGACAAGTGCAGTTAGCGGATACTAGAGTAGATGGAAGACTGCTTACTGAACTTACGAAAATACTGTCTGTATTATTACATCCGGTATTATCTATTGCATAAAAATGATGCATTCCTGCACTTACCCCATTAAAAGTTGGTGAAGTTTGCAATGCACCTCCATCAAGTGAGTACTGATATCCAGGTGTACCGGAAGCACTAATGGTTATAGAGCCTGTACTGGCACCGCAAGTTGTAGCTGACATGATTGCTGTTAAAGGCAAGGCCGTTATTCTGTCTACGTTGATAGTATCCAAACTGTAAATGGTATTTGCAGGATCATCAAATCTTTGATAGGTTGTCTTTACTACATAAATTGAATTTCCAACTGCAGCAGGGCAAACATTTGGGAATGTGGTAGAAAAAGTATTTGCGTCTATTCTTGTAGTATCTCCAGTTGCAACTACGGCTCCTGTTCCATCTAGCAATTGTACACTACGGTATAATGTTGATCCACCTGAAGGATAAAATCTCCATACTTCATTCATGCCAATGCTTCCCCATGGTGGATCACTGGCTCTTCTTCCAATAGGCATAATTCCAATCGTTTTCGCCATATTTTGCAATCCAACCATTGCTTTTCCTGAATTCCATGTAGGACATTGTTGTTTATCAAAAATAAAAACCTCTATAATTCCTGTTCCTTCATGCAATACAATTTGATGCGTATTTTCAATGAGCGGATTGCAAGTAGTACTGAAAAGTGGCACTTTATAAAAACTTAATACCCACTTTCTTGTAGGGGCAGTTCCAACAACATTATATTTTATTTGCTGGTTAGGAGAAGTGCCAATTGAAGTAGTTGGATCCAGATCGTGCCATGGGCCCATAACTAACGCTCCGGCGTAAGCTGTATTAGGAACATCGCCAGAAGATAAATTCCAAGGAGCACCACTGCCTGCTAATGTCGCATCAAAACTTAAATAGCCATTGGTACTCACCACTAAACTGGAATAAGGAACGCCAAATAATGGGAAGTTAAAAGGTAATGTTATTGCAGTAGAGTAGGTGTCGTCAATACTTAGTGAAGTAGATGGCCCTGGTGTTGCAGGAGGGTCGTAAGGTCTGCAAACAGAAACTCTTGTCACATCCTGATAAGTATAATTGTCTCCAATACTTTTGATGTCGGGAATTTTTGCAGTTAATGTGATACAAGGGGTGTTGCATCCTAATGTAGTGTCTCTTGGACAGGTATAGGATAAATTTTGCGCCATTAGCACAGTAGAAAAAAACGCAAAAAATAAGACGAGTAAATATCTATTCATAAGCTTATTATTATTCGATTTTTAAAGCGCTACAAGATAAGGATTTTTTAACAAAATCTAAAAGGGAAAATAATCGAATAAATAAGCAGTTTTCTTTGGCTAAAACACTTCAATTTCATCTGCAAAAAGCCATGATTTGTTACCCGAACCCGGCGCGCCGGAAGGAATAGTGCCCATGTTTTGAGCGATAATTTTCAGGTACCGGGCTTCTGATTTTTGGGAATATCTGTAAATCAAATTGGATGTTCCTTCGGCTTCTGTTGAGGAGAATACATAGTCGTAATTAATGCCATCTTTACTTTCGAAAAAACTTACCCTCGAAGGGCGGTAAATCCAGCTGGCCGTTTGCTCAAATGCATGAAGTTTAATAGAATCGATACTTACCACTTCTCCCAAATCAATTAAAGCGTTTAAATCGGTACCTGAAAAACCAAGAAATTGAGCAGATTTCGACATGCCGATGTTGTTTTGTATACCATCAACCAAAGTGAGTTCTCCGCCAATATTGTAACTTTTGCTTGGTGGGTTGGCAAGTGCAATTTTTCTTCCGGTGGCTTTATTGATATGGAAGTTTTGTTTAACCCATGGGCCTAAAGAAGTGTTTTTGTCGTCTTTCAAAACAGCGTAACAAGTTCCGGATTGGTTAACTTCTATTGGGTGTTCATAAATTAGGTCAGTTGCATTTGTTGAATCAGTGCATTTGTAAAATAACTTGCCTTTCTTATTATTTGAGGTAAGTTGCCATGTAATTCCCTTAAAATTGTTGGTGCCGACAGATGTTTGAATATCAAATATGGCTCTGCTGAAATTTATATTCCAAAGCTTGTAACGCTCAAATAAATCAGGGATATTATTTTCAAAACGGCTCCAGTTTTTTTGACTCGCTGGACTCCATAAAACTTCAGAAAGTGCAGCCATTCTTGGAAATAACATATACTCCAGTTTGCGTTCATTGTCCATGTATTCCGTCCACATGTTTGCCTGCGCACCCAGAATGTATTTTGCTTCTTCCTTTGTAAGTGAATTGGGAACAGGCTCGTAGTCGTAAACCAGTTTTAATGAGTTGTAACCACCTTGCGTAATCGAATCTTCGTTTATTGTTTGAGAGTGATCAAAATAAAGCGGATTGCCAGGGGTCATAATGGCAAAATGATGTAGCCTTGCAGCAGCGATACCTCCTTCTTCACCACGCCAGCTCATTACGGTGGCATTAGGCGCCAGCCCGCCTTCCAGTATTTCATCCCAGCCTATGATATTTCGCCCTTTACTATTAATGTATTTTTCTATTCTACTCATAAAATAACTCTGTAATTCATGTTCATCTTTTAAATTATTATCTTTCATTCTTTTCTGACAAAGATTACAGTTATGCCAATTGTCTTTTGGGCATTCATCGCCGCCGATATGAATGTAAGGAGAGGGAAAAAGCTGGATCACTTCATCAATAACATGTTGTAAAAAAATAAAAGTGCTGTCATTCCCTGCACATAAAACATCATTTGATACGCCCCAGGTTTGCATCACTTCATAAGGTCCTTTTGTACATCCCAAAAATGGATAGGAGGCAAGTGCAGCCATACTATGGCCAGGCATTTCTATTTCTGGTATAATGGTGATATATCGGTCGCTAGCATATTTTACTATTTCTTTAATTTCTTCCTGAGTGTAAAATCCACAATATTTTTTACCATCATATTTATTGGTACCATAAGGCCCAATTAAGGTCTGATTCCGGCAGCTGCCCTTTTCAGTTAGCAATGGGTACTGTTTAATTTCAATTCTCCAGCCTTGATCATCGGTAAGGTGCCAATGCAAGGTGTTGAATTTATGCAGGGCTAAATAATCGATATATTTTTTAATGTAGATGACGCTAAAAAAATGCCTGGCAGCATCAAGGTGCATCCCTCTGTAATTAAACCGGGCAGAATCTTCGATAACCAGATTTCTTATACTTAAACTTTTTTGATTTAATGGAAGCAGCTGGATTAAAGACTGTACACCATAAAAAACTCCGCCGGCACTGCCTTTTATTTTTATGTGGTCTTTATTTATTTCTAAATAGTACTTCGTATTGTTTTTTTCTTCACGGTCTAATATTAATTCAATACTGTTTTTTGTATTTTTTTTATGAGTGGCTATTTCATTATTAATGAAAACAACTTGGTAAAATGTTTTCAGATAGCTTGTCAGGAAATTCTTGGCGTTTGAAAGTTCTTCATCACTTTTTAATATTGTTTTCTTGTTAATCACAAATGAACCTTCATAGAAATTTATATGTGCAGGGGCTGGGGTTATTGAGATATTATTTTGTCCCATTGTATTAAATGCAATACATAATGACAATACAAAAAATAAGTGCTTCATTATTTTTGATTTATTATTTTATAAAACCGGAAGATCAATTTTACTGTTATGATAAATACGGATGGTTGCTTTTTTAAAATCTGCTTCTTTAGCCTCAGGGATTCGCATAAACTGTTGAGGGTTTTTGTCGATTAAAGGGAACCAACTACTTTGTATCTGAATCATTATTTTATGTCCTTTTTTGAATGTATGCGCGATGTCATTTAAGGATAATCTGACTTCGGTTTTCTTTCCGGATTCAAAAGGTTCGGGATGTTCAAGGCTATTTCTAAACTTGCCTCTCATCACTTCTGCTCTGACCATTCTCTGATATCCTGCCATTTGGAAACCTTTAGGTGCATTTTTGAAATTGGGTTCATTGTCGGGCAATACATCAATCAGTTTTACAATAAAATCAGCATCGGTACCTGTTATGCTTACCTGAAGATCAGCATTTATATTTCCAGTTACTGTTATGTCTTTTTCCAGTATTCCTGTTTGATAATAAAGTACGTCCGGTCTGGAATAAGCAAATCGCTGATCTTCGGCCATATAGTCATTATTTCGACCTCCGTAAATTCCGGCTGTATAAGGAACGGGTTTTTCCGGATCACTTATGTACTCATTATATGTAGTGTCATTTGTAATAGTTGATGACAGCATATTTTTTTCAGATAGAAAGTAAGTTAATTTTTTGGTGTTTGCAGGTGGCCATGTTGAATATGAAGTCCATTTGTTGCTTCCTGTTTCAAATATTGTTGCTTCTGAAATTTTAAAACTGTCTTTGTCTTTTAAATAGAAATTAAAAAAATGAGTTTCAATAGAATCCTGAAAAGTTTTACTGGTATTGCTTCCAAAATCATGAGAGGCGTATTGTTTCCATTCTGGAGATTCCCATGCGCCATGAGTCCAAGGCCCCATTACTAATTTGCAATTATTATTAATTTCTCCTTTTTCGATGGATTGATAAGTTTGTAGAGCGCCATAAAGATCTTCAGCATCAAACCATCCACCTACAACTAATGTTGGAATTTTTATTTTATTAAGATGTAGGCTGATATTCCTCGATTTCCAGTATTCGTCATAAGTATCATGTTCCAGATATTCATTCCATATGACACAACTGTTATTGAAAAAATATTTGGATTGTGTATTACTAATTGGTCCAAGTTTATTGAAAAATGCATAAGCATCTTTTATATTAAAATTGAAAACTGTTTTACTATAATCCTTTACAGGCGCATTTCTTGGGGCTCCAAAGTAATTCATAAAACTGAAGTTGTCCATTAAGAAAAAGGCGCCGTTATGATTAGCGTCATCACCTCTAAACTCATCAGTTACCGGAGCCTGCGGGCTCACTGCTTTTATTGCGGGATGTGCATTGGGTAAAGAGATTGTAGCATAAAATCCAGGATATGAAATTCCATAAATGCCTACACGACCATTATTATTTTTTATATTTTTCAATAACCAATCAACGGTGTCATAAGTGTCGCTATTTTCATCAATTTGTTTTTTGCTTTTTGATAGTATTAAAGGAGTCATTTCCAGATTCACCCCTTCGCTCATATATCTTCCTCTTACATCCTGGAAAACAAAAATATACTTCTCTTTCATTAAAGTAGGGTTGGGTCCAATCATTCTTGCATAGTTTGTATCACCGTATGGCCCGCAGGAATATGGGGTTCTTTCTATAAGAAAAGGAAGAGGCTCAGGCATTTGCTTTGGAATATAAATAACTGTATAAAGCTTTATGCCATCTCTCATCTGAATGGTTGTATCTATTTTATAGTAATTTTCTTTTACAAAATTCACCTGAGTTTGAGAAAATGCCTGAAATGTAAAGAGCAGGAAAATAATGGCTAGAAACAGTTTTGATGTGTTCATTAATTTAATTTTTAGAAAGAGACGAAATTACTTAATAATTATCTCTGAGTTGTATTTTAGTCTATTTTTAGCCATCAAAACAAAACAGATTATGGCAGTTGACCAAGAGCTCATCAGTAAATTCTTTGATTCTTTTAATGAAAGAAACTTCAGTAAAATGAGGCAATTCTGCGCTGCTGAACTTTCTTATTTCGACCCAATGTACAATTTGTTATGGGGTAATGATGTTTTTTTGATGTGGAAGTCTTGTTATGAAAGTTGCAAACAGTTCTCAATTATCAGGGAGTCGATAAAAGATGAGGGAGACGGATATTATTCAGTTGGGTTGAAATTGGAATATGGCTCAAAAAAGATTTATTTCCAAAAAATGACTGCGCATATTAAAGTGGTTAATCATCAAATTGTTGAATACAGCAGTGCATTCAGTGTTCATGAACTTTTAAAACAGAAATATGGCATCGCCGGTATTTTATTGGGATGGAACCGATTAATGCAAAACAGAGAAAAGAATAATGCTAAAAAAAGTCTTATTCTTTTCAGAGATTCACTTTAACGATTATTCTACTTCAGTTATTTTAATAATATTGGTAGGTAAATGAAGGTCAATAGG
>CANFGZ010000046.1 GCA_947446585.1 Chitinophagaceae bacterium
AATATTTGCATCAAATTCTATTTGTAAACACTCTGCATGCCCAGTAGTTCCGGCACAAACTGATTTATAATCAGGGTTTACCATTTGGCCTCCGCTATAACCACTGGTTACTTTCAAAACTCCTTTTAACTGTTGAAAAATGGCTTCCGTACACCAAAAACAACCATTTCCTAATGTTGCTGATTCTGTTTTCATTATTGAATGAGTTAAATTGCTGTCTAAATATTAAATCTATGCTTTCCAGATTTAGACTAAACATAAAATTATTGATATTGTTTCAGTTATTTTATTTTTATTCCTGTAGTTTAAAAAAAGAGAAAAATATGTCAACCACACAAAATTATGCGTTCAGATTAAAACCCGGAGCGGATCTTAAAAAATCAATTCAGGAATTTATCAATGAACATCATTTAAAAGCCGGTTGGATGGTTACTTGTGTAGGTAGTCTGACTCAGTATCAACTAAGAATGGCCAATCAACCAGATATCTCTAAAGAATCCGGACATTTTGAAATCGTAAGTCTTAATGGCACGTTATCCGAAAATGGTTCTCATTTGCACATGAGCGTAAGCGACAGTACCGGAAAAACAATAGGAGGGCATTTAATGGAAGGCTGCATTGTTTATACCACCGCTGAAATTGTTATTCAAAGCGACGCTTCAATGGTTTTCAAAAGAGAAAAAGATGGAACTACACCTTGGGATGAATTACAAATTGAAACCAAAAAATAATAAAATCCAATATGAATTTCTTTCCGGAATCGGCATTAACACAACTGGAATTTGACAAAATAAAGCAACTACTTGAAGCGTATTGCAGAAATGAATTTGCCCGAACTCGAATTCAACAGCTCCGTATTCACACAAAATTAGCTTTCATCCAAAAAGAATTATTACAGACCAATGAATTTAAAATCTTATTAGACAGCGGCATTTATTTCCCCAATGACTTCTCATTAAATATTTCCAAAGAACTAAAACTATTATCCATACCCGGAGCCACACTTAAAGGAGATCAGTTTTTATTAATCAGAAAATTATCAGACAACACAGAAAATATTTTCAGATGGTTTAATGAAGAAAGAAGAACCGACAATCCCGAATTAGCAAAGATTATCAATGGCACTTATTTTGAAAAGAAAATAAAATTGATGATAGACGAAATTCTTGATGAAAATGGAATTGTAAAAGACAATGCCAGTGAAGATCTTGCCCGCATCAGAATGAGTCTTTACCGAAAAAGAAATGAACTTAGAAAAGTTTTCGACAGGATTGTAAGCAAATTAAATAAGCAAGGATATCTTGCTGATATAGAAGAAAGTTTTATGAACGGCAGGAGAGTACTCGCTGTTTTTGCCGAACAAAAAAGAATGATTAAAGGAATACTTCATGCCGAAAGTGACAGCCGCAGAACAAGCTTTATAGAGCCCGAAGAAACTACAGGACTTAACAATGATATTTTCTCATTAGAAAATGAAGAAGCAAAAGAAGTTTTAAGAATTTTAAAAAATCTCACTCAGGAACTTTCTGTTTATGCTCCTTTACTTATTTCATACTTTGATATTTCGGGAGAATTTGATTTTGTTCGTGCCAAGGCTAGATTTGCTCAGGATATCTCTGGCCAAATGCCATTAATGAAAGATCATGCCATTGTAAAACTAATCAATGCCAGACATCCTTTGTTGTTGCTTTATAATAATAAACTCAATAAACCTACTATCCCAATAGACATTACACTTGATGCCACAAACAGAATTCTAGTAATCAGCGGCCCAAATGCCGGCGGCAAAACAGTAACACTTAAAACTACTGGCATTTTACAAATAATGGTTCAATCTGGTTTATTGGTTCCGGTAAGCCCAGATAGCGAAATGGGAATTTTCAAACAATTAATGATTCATATTGGCGATACTCAGAGTATAGAATTTGAATTGAGTACTTACTCATCACATTTAATCAATATGAAACATTTTATTGAAAGCGGAAATGGTAAAACCCTTTTTTTTATTGATGAATTGGGAAGTGGTAGTGATCCAAATTTAGGTGGCGCATTTGCTGAAGTAATTATGGAAGAACTGGCCTTAAAACATGCAATGGGAATTGTAACCACACATTATTTGAATCTAAAAGTAATGGCCAACAAAGTGGCGGGGGTATTTAATGGCGCTATGCAATTTGATGAAAAAAATCTTAAACCCCTTTATAAATTAAAAGTAGGATCACCCGGAAGTTCTTATACTTTTTCTATTGCTGAAAGAATAGGACTAGATAAAAAACTTATCGAAAGAGCCCGGAAAATCGCAAATGAAAGTCATTATCAATTAGATCAACTATTAAATAAAACCGAACAAAACTGGCAACAACTAAATAAAGAAAAAAATCAACTCAAATTCTTATTGAAAGAAAACGAGATGCTGAAAAACGAAATGCAAACTTTTATCAATAAAGAAAAACACAATCAGGAAATTGAAAAAATAAAATTGTCCAACAAAATTGCAGAAGAAAAACTAATTTATCTGAAAGATATGGAGCGTAAATTAAAAGCGCTTGTTTTTGAATGGAGAAAATCGGAAGACAAGGATAGTGTAATTAAAATGATAGGTAGTTTATTAAATGGCCAGAAAGATAAATTTCAGGGCGAAAAACAACAAAAGAAAATCAATGATAAATTCGAAGAAATAGGCGGGTCTATAGAAATTGGCAATAAAGTAAAAATGAAACAAAACAAACAATTAGGCGTAGTAAAAGAATTGCGGGGAAAAAAAGCATTACTTCAAGTGGGCATTATGCCAATGCTTGTAGATTTGAAAGATCTAATTGTAGTAAAAGAAAAAACAAATCAAGACAATAATCAGCAAAAAAGTTAACGTCAGATCAGGATCATTAAAAAATAGCTAAACAATTTTTTCTGTGTTTACAACAGCATCCAGATTTAAGGGCCCAAATACATGAGGAAATTCTTCATGTAAAGAAGGAGAGCGTTCGTATTTCAATTCAGCTTTTATCTTGGTTTCATCAACATGTAATAAGATGAGTTCAGGAACATCTTTATAATACCTTTCCAAAACGCCGGCTACCTGTTCCTTTTTGCTCATGTGAATAAATCCCTCTACATGCAAAGAAGCTACTTCATAAAATCCTTTAGACTGAGCATTATTCCACTCAGTAGCAGTTGTTACATGGTAAATCATAAATCAATCATATTAGCCAAGGTTAATAGTTCATTCATTTTATAGCGGTTGTTATCATCATCAAAGCATTTGCTGAGTTCTTCAAGAAGATATTTAATAACCTGCTTATTGCTCATAGGTTTAAAAAAGTAAGGGGATGGGGGAACCGATAGTTTTTTAAAATAATTATCAACGTCTTTTTTTGAATACATCTGACCAGAAATAGGATCAATAAAAAAAACGATGTGCGGGGTTGGTTTATCCGGAGCCTCCAAATCAAAAACCTCATCGAAATAGGCCAGTATAAACTGCCTTGGGATATGAATAGCACTTACCGGAATATCTAGGAGATGACATAAAATAAGATATACAATACCATTGCTGATAGCGTTACCTGATTTTGTTTCCAGCGCTTTATTAATTAAAAACTGATCGGGGTTATCATAACTAACTTCAACACCAATTTGTTTATAATAATTATAAAAAATACTGTTTAAAATACTCACTCTTTCCATTGGAGTAAGGTATGCATTCAGTTCTATCCATACATTTCTCCTGATTTTTTCTATTTCCAAAAGAATCAAACTGGTGTTAATATCAGGAAAATGATATTTGGCAACAATTAAGGAACCGCTGAGTAAACTGGCATTTTCATCATTAAGCCAAAGTGAAAATTCTTCAGATAAATCGCGAAAATGAAGTCGGTGAATCAACTGCTCAATTCGCTCTTGTGTATAAGGATTTTGTACATTTTCCCAGAGGTGCTCAAGATTTGGAATAATAGATTTTCCAAAAGAAACAATTTTTTCACTGACTGATACAAATACATCTTCATCAGGATCATCCAATAAATGTAGAAGGGCTTTTATTTCATTATTTTCCAGCAAAGTAATTTCAATTAATGTTTAAAACAACAATATCGGTAACATACAACGCAATTTCATTTTATTATTTTCCACATCCGTGACTAACTTTTAAAAAAGTTTTTGTCGTGATCAGATTTTTGTCATTTTAATTCCATACAGATTATACAATCACATCAATTTGTCGAATTATTTTTTGGTTGTTTTTTTAGGTGCTGCTTTTTTTGTTGCAGTTTTTTTTCTGACTGCTCCTTTTTTGTCAAAAGCTTTTGGATCTTGTTCGATAATCATTTTCTTAATGGATTCAAGATCAATTACGGCAAGCTCCTCTGCAGTGTATTTTCCATTTGCACCCTGACCAGTCAATTTGAGCATTTTTTTTCCAAATCTTATAAAAGCGCCCCAACGGCCATTTTCAACAGCAATTTTTTCTTCTGGCCATTGTTGAATAAATCGATTGGCTTCTTTAGCAATCTTTTTTTCTATAAGTTCATTACAATCCTGCTGTGTAAGTATATCAAAATTATATGCGCGAGGAATATTTATATACAAATCATTCCATTTTATAAAGGGGCCGAATCTTCCTTTGCCTTTTGTAATTGGTTTTTCATCAAAGAAACCAATCGGTGCATCTTCAATTTGTTTGGCTTTAATGATTTCAATGGCACGACTTAATTCCATATCAGTAGGCTCTTCGCCCTTAGGAATAGAAACAAATTGTTCGCCCCATTTTACATAAGGCCCAAATCGGCCAATGTTAACCGATACTTCCAATGACTCATATTCGCCAAGATGAAGTGGCAATTTAAATAAATCTAAGGCTTCATCAAATGTGATGGTTTCTATACTTTGTGTAGCTTTAAGTTTTGCAAATCGAGGTTTTTCTTCATCACTCTGTGCACCAATTTGCACCATTGGCCCATATCTGCCCATACGTGCAATTAATGGCTTTCCTTCTTCAGTTACACCCAGCATACGTTCACCAACAGCTCGCTCTGCTGTTTCAAGTGTATGAGTTACACCGGTGTGAAATGGCGTATAGAAATCTGACACCATTTTATTCCAAATGATTTTTCCATCTGCAATTTCATCAAATTCCTTTTCAATGTTTGCTGTAAAAGAATAATCCATTACATTTTGAAAATGCTGATTAAGGAAATCAGTAACTACTAATCCTAAGTCGGTAGGAAACAGTTTTGATTTCTCCGCACCGGTATTTTCCTGCTCCGTAATTTTTTGAATATTATTTTCTTTAAGTCTCAGAATGCGAAATTCTCTTTTAACCGGATCTTTATCTTTCTTTTCAACATAAGTTCTTTTAATGATTGTTGAAATAGTAGGAGCGTAAGTACTTGGACGTCCAATGCCTAACTCTTCCAGTTTTTTTACCAAAGAGGCTTCTGTATATCTTGCTGAGTGTTTCGTGAATTTTTCGGTTGCCGTCATTTGATTAAAAGCCAAAGTCTGTCCAACAGTTAAATTAGGCAATCTGCTTTCACCTTCCTCATCACCTTCTTCCTCATCTGTACTTTCAAGATAAACTTTTAAGAAACCGTCAAACTTCAATACTTCACCTGTTGCTGTTAATTCCTGATTATTGGTACTGATATTTATTTTAGCGGTAGTTTTTTCAAATTCAGCATCACTCATCTGAGAAGCAATAGTACGTTTCCATATTAACTCATACAGTCGACTTAAATCCGGATCATTTACTGTATGATTCTCCATATATGTTGGACGAATGGCCTCATGCGCTTCCTGTGCACTTTCATTTTTGTTCTTGTATTTACGAACATGTAAATATTTATCTCCGAAACTTTTATTGATTTCCGATTTTATGCCGTCCATTGCTGTTTCTCCCAGATTAACACTGTCTGTTCTCATATAAGTAATCTTACCGCTTTCATATAATTTCTGAGCCAGCAACATTGTTTTACTTACCCCATAACCCAATTTTCTACTGGCTTCCTGTTGAAGCGTAGAAGTAGTAAATGGAGGAGCGGGTGTTCTTTTTCCAGGTCTTACCTGAATATCTGCAACTTTATAATTGGCGCCAATACAAGATTGTAAAAACGATTCTGCATCTTCAGACTTACTGTATTTTCCTCCTTCTGCTTTAAAAATAACCGTTTTATTGTTAAGGTCTGTTGCCGATAAAGAGGCCTCTACTTTAAAATTACTTACCGATACAAAATGATTTATTTCTCTTTCTTTTTCTACTATCAGTTTCACGGCTACGCTCTGAACCCTTCCTGCACTTAATCCACCTTTCTGGCCAATTTTTCTCCATAAAACTGGACTCAATTCAAAGCCAACAATTCTGTCTAAAACCCGGCGCGCCTGTTGTGCATTAACCAAATTCATATTAATTAAACGTGGTGTTTGAACAGCTTTTTGAATAGCCGGTTTTGTGATTTCATGAAATACAATTCGCTTGGTTGTCTTTGGATCTAGATTCAATACTTCCGCAAGATGCCAGCTTATGCTTTCTCCTTCGCGGTCCTCATCCGATGCCAGCCAAACTTCATCCGATTTTTTTGCTAACGCCTTTAATTCCCTCACCACGCGTTCTTTTTCATCAGGAACAATATATTTAGGCATGAAGTTGTTATTGATGTCAATACCCATATCATTTTTCTCCAGATCACGAATGTGACCATAACAACTTTTCACCTCAAAGTCTTTGCCCAAAATACCTTCTATAGTCTTTGCTTTTGCAGGAGACTCCACAATCAATAAGTTCTTAGCCATAATTTAAAAATTATTTTTTCAATCCGCTTTTGTTTAAAAAATCTTTAAAAACATAAGCAAATTCTATGCAATATTAGTTTAAAATTGAAAAAACAAAATTCACGATGTGGATAACCAAACACAATATCGATGTTTATCGGCTAGTTTCGTATTCGGATACACTAAACATGCTTACAACGCCATAAGTGTTTAAAACCAATGCAGATAAGGATTTCGAAAGCTATATATTTAAAGTTTTACAGAGAAAATCATTCAAAAAATCTTTTCAACAATTTATTTTTGTTTTTTTCTCTTTGTAAATCAATTTTGATTTTTTTGGATTACAACTGCTGATTTTTTGTACATTCAAGCTTTCCTAATTAGGATTTAAATAAAAACAGCCCAAAAATATGAAAGTTGTTATCATTGGTTCGGGAAACGTTGCCACTATTTTAGGCAAATTGATGATACAGCACAATATTAATATAGTACAAATTATTAGCCGCAATATTGAGCATGCAAAAAAACTTGCAGAAGAATTAAATACAAATTACACTGATATAAATGGGCTAGTTGACGATACTGCGGATCTTTATTTACTGGCTATTTCAGATGCTTCACTTACCGAATCTCTTTTATACTTAAATATTCATGATAAGCCCGTTATCCATACAGCTGGTGCAGTTTCTAAAGATGTTTTGAAAGTCCTTTCCCCTAATTATGGTGTTTTTTATCCTTTACAAAGCTTGAGAAAGGAAATGAAAATCATTCCTCCCATACCCATACTGATTGACGCCAGTAATGTGTATACAATGGAACTCCTTAAAAAAATGGCACATAAAATTTCCGATTCCGTACAAATTGCAAATGATGAAACCAGGCAAAAACTTCATGTTGCAGCTGTATTCTCCAATAATTTCACGAATCATTTATATGCTTTAGCCGAAGTTTTTTGCAATAGGGAAGGGATTGATTTTAATTTATTGAAACCATTAATTCTGGAAACCGCAAACAAGATTACAGAAGCTTCACCAGATACCGTACAAACAGGCCCTGCCATTAGAAAAGACCTAATTACCATTGAAAAAAATTTGAACCTGCTTAGTGAATATCCTGAAATGAAATCACTTTATATCATAATGACAGATAGCATTATAAATCATTACCGGTAAGGAAACACAATGTCGGTTTGTACTTTATAAGGGTCTACTGGGTTGCCATGTTTATCAATTGGATCTGATATATAAATTTCATAAGGAGCACCTGCCGAAGTTTTATTTTCATCTTTAAGCCAGTCTTTGAGTGCCTGATAGGCCTGTACCGTTTCTTCATAAGGTCCAAAATAATGCGCCACAATGGCTTTAGGGCCACCAGTTTGCTTAATTGAAATTCCTTTAGTTAATTTTTTGGGGGCCCTGTCAACGGGAAGCCCGGCTTCAAAAAAGAACGGGGCCTTTTGGCTTTTGTACCATGCCATTGGTGGCCCCACTACTTTTAATTTGTTTTTTCTGATAATGTCTACTAACCTTTCGCCATAGATTTTGGCAAGTTTTTGTCCTAATCTTATATTATTGCTGGCACTGTCTTTAATACAAATTACAGTATACGGAAATGCTGTTGTATCTGTGATATTGATAATGGGTGCACTTCTTGGAGTTGAATCATTTTTACTTCTGAGCTTATTGCTCTTTAGTATAATAGGCGCCGCTTCATTGTAATCATTTTTTTTGCCATCTCCACAAGAAAAAAGACCAAAAAAAGAGCTTCCAATAAAAATCGAATACCTTACAAACCTGAGTTTCATAATTATGGGGTTAAGCATATAATTAATAATCCAGTAGCAATGTAATCATTATGCTCAAAATATTAAAGCATCTATGTATAGATTTTTAATAATTATTAATTTAATGTAGGTTTGCAAACCGAAATTGACCGTATGTATAAAATAACTTTTAAGTTTGAGCAGAAAGGTAAGGAAACGATTACCCTCGATAACATTGAATCTGATCAATCTATTCTTGAAGTCGCATTAAAAAACGATATCGTGTTACACCATAATTGTGGTGGTGTTTGCGCTTGCAGTACTTGTCATCTTTATGTAGAAAAAGGTGAACCGTTTATAGAGGAATTGACAGATAAAGAAGAAGACTTTATCGACAGAGCTGTTAATCCTCGATTAAATTCAAGATTGGGCTGCCAGTGTGTGTTAAATTCTGGTGATGGTGAAATTATTGTTACTTTGCCTGATCAGACCCAATTTCTGGGAGAATAATTCCAAAATTTAAAAAACCAAAAAATGACTTTTGAACCACCCATTAACTGGAACGATTACGAAGACATCGCCATGAAATTACATGAAAGATTTGGTGATGATTTCGGTGAAAGTCAGATTTATCGAATTCGCTTTACCGACTTGCACAAATGGGTAATGGAAATTCCCAACTTTGCCGGCAAATCAGAAGAAAGCAATGAAGGCCATCTCGAGATGATTCAAAGCTCTTGGGTGTATGAATGGAGAGATGCGCGTAAATAAAGTTTAAGCGTTTTAAGGGTTTTATGTTTAAGGGTTTCTTTATGAATCGACTGTATAAATTATAAAACAGCTAAATCAAAAAGAATAAAACTTGAACAAATAACGCCGAACACCTAACGCCAAACAATAAACAATAAACAATAAACATTTCCTCATGAACATCCTTCAACGCTTCCAACCTATCAAACTCATCGCAATGGATGTAGATGGAGTATTGACAGATGGTTCTTTGATTTTGAATGATGCCGGTTTAAATGAAACCCGTACCATGAATATCAAAGACGGATATGCATTGCAATTGGCTGTAAAAAAAGGATACCAAGTGATTATTATTTCCGGCGCATCAGATACAGGAGCTGTCGAAAACAGAATGAAGAAATTAGGCATCAGCGATGTAAATATGGGCGTTAAAGACAAAGCCTTTTTACTAAATCAAAAAATAGAAAAACTGGGGTTTGATAAAGATCAGGTTTTGTTTATAGGAGATGATATTCCTGATTATAAAGTAATGAAAGTTGTAGGGTTACCTTGTTGCCCTGCAGATGCTGTATCAGAAATAAAAGAAATCTCCTTATACATTTCTCCTGTTGCAGGTGGCAAGGGTTGTGTAAGAGATATAATAGAAAAAGTTTTAAAGCTCAATAATCATTGGGATATCGAATATGATATCGTAGCCAAATAATCTTATCTAATAAAGGCAGTAATGAAATTAATAATTGCTTTTCTGAAATTAATCCGCTGGCCCAATCTCTTTTTTATTGCACTGACTCAATACCTCTTTTATTTTTGCATTGTTGGATCTATATTTATCAGTAATCGAGATTTTCCTGTTGACCCCAACTGGAACTGCTTTTTTATACTCATCCTGGCATCAGTATTCATTGCTGCAGCCGGCTATATTATCAATGACTATTTTGACATGCAAATTGATGGGTTAAACAAACCCGACAAGGTTGTTGTTGACCGAATCATAAAAAGAAGATGGGCTATTATGTGGCATTGGATTTTTTCCGCTGCCGGTTTACTGTTAAGTTTTTATGTTAGCTGGAAAACAAAAATATTTTCTATTATAATTTTTAATAGTCTTAGTGTTGTATTGCTTTGGTTTTATTCTACTACATTTAAAAAGAAATTACTTGTTGGGAATATTTTAATTTCTTTACTTACCTCATGGACAATAATAGTGATTTATATTTTTGCAGGCGCTAGTTTAATTAATTATTCAGGTTGGGATGTTGTACATTTTCCTTTCAACATAAAAAGACTTTATAAATTAACCATTATCTATTCAGGATTTGCCTTTATCGTTTCATTAATAAGAGAAGTAATAAAAGATCTTGAAGACATGCAAGGAGATGCGCAATTTAATTGTAAAACAATGCCTATTATTTGGGGCGTTCCTGCATCAAAAGTATTTATTGCTGTTTGGATTATAGTTTGTGTTTGTAGTCTGGCTATCATTCAACTTTATGCCTGGCAATCCGGATTTTGGATTAGTGCTATTTATGTAATTGCAGCAATCATTATTCCTTTATTGCTTGTTCTTAAAAAATTGCGGCTTGCGGAAATCCCTTCTGATTATCATAAAATAAGTACATCCCTAAAAATTATCATGTTGGCGGGCATTCTATCCATGTTATTTTTTAAAATTATTTGATTATGAACAAAATCATACTTGCTTCACAATCTCCCAGAAGGAAACAATTGCTTGAGTGGGCTGAAGTTGAATTTGAAGTTATCGTGAGCGACACGGATGAATCATATCCTTCCCATCTCAGCTTTAGTGATATTGCCATCCATATTGCAAAAAACAAAGCGCTTAAAATAGTTAATATTCACAATCCTGTCATTCCAGTTCTGGCTGCCGATACCATTGTTGTTTGTGAAAATGAAATTATTGGCAAACCTAAAGACCGTGATGATGCCATTGCCATAATCAAAAAACTTTCTGGCAAAACACATCAGGTTATTACCGGTGTTTACCTTTATCAAAAAGACAACGAAATTTCATTTTCCGATACAACTGAGGTTTGTTTTTATGAATTAACAAACGAGCAAATTGAGTTTTATGTAGATAAATATAAGCCCTATGACAAAGCAGGTGCATATGCTATACAGGAATGGATAGGCGTTGTCGGCATAAAATCTATCCATGGCGATTTCTATAATGTCATGGGATTACCGGTAAGTAAAGTTGTAAAGTTTTTATAGCTGTCTGATATTTCCGGCTTCCCTATTTATGTTTATTTTGAACATGAACCGTTTTTTCATCTTCTTTTTTAAGTGATCTTCTTTTTGAATTCCTGTTTATTCCTCTTTTATATTTTACCAAAGATTAATTCTTTTGTATTGCAATGGTTTTATTTAATGTAAAGATTATTGGGCTTCAACCAATTTATTTACACAAAGCAAAGAATATATTTTTCATCACTAAAAATTATATCTATGAACGAAAAGCTTCTTCAGTACATCTGGCAGTTTCAGTTGTTTAATAAAAAAGACATAAAAACAACTGACAATAAAGATTTGAAAATTTATCTTCCAGGGAATATAAACAGAAACCAAGGCCCGGATTTCTTAAACGGAAAAATAAAAATTGATGACACGATTTGGTTTGGCAATGTTGAAATTCATATTAAATCATCCGACTGGCGCATTCACAAACACAGTGAAGATAAAAATTATAAAAATGTTATGCTTCATGTTGTTTGGGAGCATGACGAGGAATTAAATTTAGGATTCCCCACTTTATGTCTACAAACACTTGTACCTAAATTATTAATCAATAAATACATCAGTATAATGAATACCGAAACATTTATTCCCTGTGAATCTACAGCAGCTACAATAAAAGCAATAACCATTGAAAAATGGAAAGAACGATTACTTACGGAGCGACTGCAGGAAAAAACAATGGTCATTGAAAATCAATTAAAAAAATCAAATGGAAACTGGAATGACGTGTGCTGGTGGACACTGGCAAAAAGCTTTGGCGGAAATGTAAATGGAGAAGCGTTTGAAGCCATTGCTCAAAGTATTCCTTTAAACATTTTACAAAAACACAGCCATTCATTATTTAGTTTGGAAGCTATTATAATTGGACAGAGTGGGCTGCTCAATAAAAAATTCAGAGAATCCTATCCTAACGACCTGTTCAGGGAATATTTATTTTATAAAAAAAAATACAGCTTACGGCAGCCGCAGGTTTCTTTACATTATTTAAGAATGCGGCCGGCAAATTTCCCTTCAGTAAGACTGGCGCAACTCTGTGCTTTTATTAAAAATGAAACCCGGCTGATTTCTAAAATTATTGACGAACCCGATATTGAAAAATTATCCGACTTGTTGATATTAAATACTAGTGATTATTGGAATACTCATTACCGAATTGATGAACCCGGTGTTTCAAAACTAAAAACCATTGGAAAGCAAACGATAAATAATATCATTATAAATACCATGGTGGTATTGTTGTATGCTTATGGATATTACCATGATAATGAAAAATTAAAATCCAAAGCCTTAAAATGGATGGACGAAATTCCGGCAGAACAAAACAACATTACTTCGCGATTTGAAAAAATTGGATTTTCAAATCATTCCTCTTTTGATTCGCAAGCTCTTTTTCAGCTGAAAAATAAATATTGCCAGCAT
>CANFGZ010000047.1 GCA_947446585.1 Chitinophagaceae bacterium
AGTTATATTGAAGTAGAAGTTACCGGCCCCAACAGAGATTTACATAGTGGCGTCTATGGCGGAGCGGTAGCCAACCCCATTACTATTTTAGCGAAAATGATTGCTTCATTGCATGATGAAAATAATCATGTTACCATTCCTGGATTTTATGATGATGTATTAGAATCTACACCTGCAGAAAGGGAGCTAATGGCTAAGGCCCCATTCAATGAAAAAGAATATGCTGATGATTTGGGTGTAAAAGAATTGTGGGGTGAAAAAGGATATACTACAAACGAAAGAACAGGTATCAGACCGACCATTGAATTGAATGGCATTTGGGGTGGATATACTGGTGAAGGTGCAAAAACAGTTTTGCCTTCAAAAGCTCATGCAAAAATTTCAGCCCGCTTGGTGCCTAATCAAATATCAAAGAAAATGGCTGATTTATTAATCAATCATTTGATTAAAATTGCTCCTGCTAATGTTACGGTAAAAGCAGAATTGCATCATGGTGGAGAGCCTTATCTTACACCAATTGATAGCAAGCCTTATCAGGCAGCGGCTAAAGCAATGGAAGCCACATTTGGTAAAGCTCCCATTCCTGTGAGAGGCGGTGGTAGCATTCCAATCTGCTCTTTGTTTGAAAAAGAATTAGGATTGAAAGTAGTATTCATGGGCTTCGGGCTGGATAGTGATAATTTACACAGTCCAAATGAAAAGTATGATCTGGCCAATTATTATAAAGGCATAGAAACCATCCCATATTTCCATAAGTTTTTTGCAGAGATGTAAAAATCTAATTTAACTAAATCTAATTTTCAAAAGCAGAATCAAAAAAGATTCTGCTTTTTTATTTATAGTATCTAATCCGTTTTGGTACATCAAAAAATACTTTCTTTTTATAACAAAGCCATCGATATATTAATCTAACTAGAAATTTCATCTTGGGATAATTATTATTAATTTAAAATTTTATCTGTCGATGATTTAAATCGCCATCTTAATGTACCTGATTTTGACTAATACTTTTGAATTTTAAGTTCAAATAATTTCTTTGTTACAAATATTTAGATTGTTTAAAAATTTGGAAATCTAATCTCACTTCAAGAAAAAATATATAAGGTCCTTTGTCAAATTATTAAATGATGACATTATCTTAAGTATTGATTAAAAATTCAAATTTTAATTAAGCGCAGCAATTGATATTTAGATCAAAAAGTATCAAACTTTTATTAAGATTTAGAAACTTCCTCCACAATTTCATCAAACAACAGCTTTGCCCATTTTCTATATTCTATCCCAGAAGGATGCAACTTGTCTTCCGCAATAAACTCTTCCAAATGACTATCCGCTCTTTGTGAAGTGGTGATGTCTAAAAAATGACAATGATGTGCTAATGCAATTTCTTTACAGGCATTATTGTATTCATCTATTTCCTGTGCAATTTTATGAATGTCTCTTTCTGCTGCAAATGGCGTTTTACCCCAATCGGGAATACTAATTACAAAAACATGATTTGAAATACCACCGGCGAATTCGATGGCTTGTTGTAACAAATGTGTGAATTCTTCTTTGTAATTTTCTACTGATCTGCCTCGGTATTGATTGTTGACACCAATTAACAAACTCACGAAATCATATTTTTCTAGTAATGTAATGTTAGAAATGTGATGGTTTTTTTCATCAGTTGTCCAGCCTGTTTTTGCCACAATTTCAGGAGCAAGAAATTTATACTTACCCGCAAAATGTTTACGCAATAATTGTACTGTTTGATAGGGGAAACTATCGTGCAACGGCACCTGTTCTCCTATTGTATAACTGTCGCCGAGGGCGAGATAATGATAAGTCATGGTATTTGTTTTTTGTGGTATGTTGTTTTGTTCAAAAGGTTACATAGTTTCAACTGGTACAAAATGTTAGTTTTTATTCAGAAACAACCTATTGAACTTATTAAACGATGAAACTATTCTGTATCTAGCTTATCAAGCCTATCCAGCCTATCTAGCCTATCCAGCCCTATCTAGCTTATCCAGCATATCTAGCTTATCCAGCCACCCATCAATACCCAATCGCCTCTTTCATCCTCAACCAAAATTCATTATCAAAACTAGAAGGACCTAATGTAACATTTCCTGCGGCATCACCTAATCTAACCACTACCATATTTAAAGAAGGGACCACATATATTTTTTTATCATCCTTTCCCAAAGCCATAATCATATCTGAAGGCGCATCGGGAGCCATGTTACCATTAAATACCAATTGTGAAGTTGGCACCATAAATGAAGATTTTCCATTCAACCACCAGAGATATCCGTAAGATTTATTTAGTTGTTGAGAAGTGTTGACCATCGATTGAAAATAAGTTGAATCAGCAAGCAATGTATTGTTATCCCATTTGCCTTTGTTTAAAATCAAAGACCCAAATCTGGCCGCTTCTCGTGTGGTGCACCACATGGTGTTGTTATACCAAAATGCTCTTGTGATTCCAATCTTGTTGTACAACTGTTCGGTACAATACTGACTGAATGTTTGTCCGCTGGCATTGGCTAATACCGTTTGCAACAAAAGATAAGGTGCATTATGATATGCCCAACGGGCACCGGCATCTGAAACATAGGTGAGACAAGCTGGATCTGTACAATCAGGATCTGCAACTGCATCATTGAGACCGGTTGTCATAGTCAGATTATTTCTCAATGTAATCAGATTCTCTTTGGCAATCGGAAGGTTCGTCCAACCGTTACCGAGATATTGAGAAGTTTTGTCGTTGATATTTAACAAGCCATCTTCTTGAGCAATACCCATTAAAAAAGCCACCACCGATTTTCCGGCAGAGGCAATATAATATCGTGTGTCTTTTGTCCAACTATTCCAGTATTGTTCTTTTACAATTCTTCCGTTTTGTAAAACAATTAAACCAAAAGTATTTTTTGTACCAGCGTAATCAAAAGCAACATTCAATTTTGTGGTATCCCATTGCAAAGAATTAGCTGTTTTGGTGTTCCAAGTGTCTCCCGTCAACGGAGGAAAATAATAAGATTCAGGAGCTGGATTAGGTTCAGGAGTAATAGTTGTTTTTTTACAACTGTTTAATAAAACTAAAAAAACAAATAGTATGAGAATCCTTTGCATAAGTTTTGATTTTCTCTTTGTCCTGTTGAATAAAATTAGTTTAATTTAAAGTTATATTGAACATCCTGTAAATCCCAATAAATGTAGTCAAAAAGCTGTTATTAGCGAGAAATGGCGTGTATATTTGCGGAGCGGAGGAATTCAAAAGTCAAAATTAAAAATTAAAAAAAGACTGCATTTAACATGTGGGTTTTCAATTTTTTACTTTTGAATTTTAATTTTTTACTTTTAAATTTTTGAATTTTCAATTTTTACTTTAAAATTTTTAATTAATACCATGGCAACCAAAACCGACAATTTCGTATCTCCGGATTATTTCAACGTAGATGAATTGCTGACTGAAGAACATAAGTTGATTCGTGAAGCCGTTCGCAATTATGTAAAAAAAGATATCTCTCCTATCATCGAAGATTACGCACAGCGCGCTGAATTCCCTCAGCAAATTGTAAAGCAATTGGGCGAACTGGGTTGTTTTGGACCAACCGTTCCAGAACAATATGGCGGTGGTGGTTTGGATTATATTTCCTACGGTTTGATGATGCAAGAATTAGAACGCGGTGATAGTGGCGTTCGTTCAACAGCATCTGTGCAAGGTAGTTTGGTGATGTTTCCTATTTATCAATATGGCAGTGAGGCGCAACGAAATAAGTATTTACCAAAACTGGCAAGTGGCGAATGGTTGGGATGTTTTGGATTGACAGAACCTAATCATGGTTCGGATCCTGGTGGTATGTTAACCAATTTCAAGGATGCAGGTGATCATGTAATTTTAAATGGTGCTAAAATGTGGATCAGTAATGCTCCTTTCTCTCAAGTGGCTGTGGTATGGGCAAAAAATGAAGCCGGAGAAATTCAAGGTATTATTGTAGAAAGAGGTATGGAAGGATTTACCACACCTACAACTCATGGCAAATGGAGTTTACGTGCAAGCGCCACCGGAGAATTGGTTTTTGATAATGTAAAAGTTCCTAAAGAAAATATCTTACCAAACGTAAAAGGATTGAAAGGTCCTTTAGGCTGTTTGACAAAAGCAAGATATGGTATTGCTTGGGGCGCTATTGGTGCAGCTATGGATTGTTATCACACAGCATTAGAATACAGCAAAGAAAGAATTCAGTTTGGTAAACCAATCGGTGGTTTCCAATTGCAACAAAAGAAATTGGCAGAAATGGTTACTGAAATTACCAAAGCACAATTATTAAACTGGCGCTTGGGTGTTTTGATGAATGAAGGAAAGGTAACACCTGCTCAAGTAAGTATGGCAAAAAGAAATGCCTGCGAAATTGCTACCAACATCTGCAGAGATGCACGTCAAATGCTCGGTGGTATGGGCATTACCGGAGAATATCCAGTAATGCGCCACATGATGAATCTGGAAAGTGTAATTACTTATGAAGGAACGCATGATATACACTTGTTAATTACAGGTATGGATGTGACGGGATTCAATGCATTTAAATAAAGACACTTCGCGTGTTTGGCGTTTGGTCGCTGCGCTCGTTTGGTGTTTATTGTTTTTCGTAAACAAAAGTTTCTTCGGTTAGAAACCTATTGAACCATATGAACTTCTTGAACCTTTTAAACAAATGTCATGGGAATTAAAAACGTCAGCGTCATCGGCGCAGGAACAATGGGAAACGGGATCGCACACGTATTTGCACAATCCGGATTTAAGGTAACACTAGTTGATGTAAATGCAGCTCAATTGGAAAAAGCAATTGCAACTATTTCCAAAAATCTCGACAGACAAGTTTCGAAAGGTGTTTTAACGGAAGAACAAAAAGCAACTACGCTCCAAAATATCACCACCAATACTTCAATTGCTGATGGTGTTGCACATGCGAACCTGGTTGTTGAAGCCGCTACAGAAAATATAAATTTAAAATTGGAGATTTTTAAACAGCTTGATGCTGCCGCTCCTTCGGGTTGCCTTTTGGCTTCTAATACTTCTTCGATTTCCATTACCAAAATTGCTGCGGTAACCAAACGTCCAGAATTGGTAATCGGCATGCATTTCATGAATCCGGTTCCGGTAATGAAACTGGTGGAAATTATCAATGGTTATGCGACTTCAAAAGAAGTGAATGCAACTATTACAGCATTAAGTAAACAATTGGGGAAAGTTCCATGTACAGTAAATGACTATCCAGGTTTTATTGCCAATCGTATTTTAATGCCGATGATCAATGAAGCGATTTATAGTTTGTTTGAAGGTGTTGCCGGTGTGGAAGAAATTGACACCGTAATGAAATTAGGAATGGCTCATCCCATGGGACCATTACAGCTAGCCGATTTTATTGGATTAGATGTTTGTTTGAGTATATTAAAAGTTTTATACGATGGTTTTGGCAATCCTAAATACGCTCCTTGTCCTTTACTAACAAATATGGTTATGGCCGGAAAACTCGGTGCCAAATCTGGAGAAGGATTTTATGTGTACACAGCGGGGAGTAAGGAGTTGGTGGTGAGTGAATCTTTCAAGTAATTGTTGTTTTTTGTTTGTGGTTTATTGTTTGTGGTTTATTGTTTGTGGTTTAAAACGTTCAATATGTTTTGTCTGCAACTTTTTAAACCCATTGAACCTTTTGAACCGATTGAACAAATGTTTTTAACCATGAATCCAATCGACACGTACATTAAAACAGCTCCTGAATTCAGTCAAAATATTTTATTGCATTTCCGCAAATTGGTTCATCAATCCGTTTCCGATGTTGAAGAAAAAATAAAAAGGGGTTTCCCTCATTTCATTTATAAGAATGATGTGATTTGCAGTATGGCTGCTTTCTCAAAACATTGTGCATTTAGTTTTCCTAAAGCTGCTTTGATGAAAGATAAAACGCTTCTCGAAAAAGCAAAGTCAGAAGAAGCGATGGGTCATTTTGGTAAAATAAAAACTATTGAAGATTTTCCATCAGATTCAAAAATAAAATCTTATTTAAAAGAATCGATTTCATTGATTGGAAAAAAATTGGAAAAGAAAAAACCAACAACTAAAATTGCGGCTGTTCTAAACACGCTTCTCTCAAAAAATAAAAAGGCGTTTGAAATTTTTTCTTCAATGTCGCCATCACATCAGAAGGAATATATAAACTACATTACAGAAGCCAAAAAAGAAGAAACACAAAAAAGAAGAGCGGAAAAAGTGATGGAGATGCTTTTGAGAAAGTAAATTTTAAATTCAAAAGTAAAAAAAGATAATTTTAATTCTCTGCATTTTTTGAATTTTGACTTTTAAATTTTTAATTAATAAACGCAACGTCCCTTACAGCAGACATTGCTGAGAATATTAAAATTAAAAAACGGACAACTGTATTTGATTGGTATTTTTGAATTTTGACTTTTAAATTTTTAATTAATAAACGCAACGTCCCTTACAGGAGACATTGCTGAGAAGTAATTTAAAAAACGGACAGTTTTATTTGATTAGACTTTTTGAATTTTAAATAGCGAACTCCCTATCATAAAACATTGCTGAGAATATACATGAGACAATGGATTTTCATTACCAGAATCCCACTTTTACATTCATTATTTTACATTCCCTTCCCCTTCACCAACCCATAAGAATCTTCAATCATCTCTTTAATTTGGCTCCACGACAAACGTCCATCAATTACAATTGTATTCCAGTGTTTCTTGTTCATGTGATAACCTGGCAAAATGGTATCAGGATATTCTTCTCTCCACTCAATTGCTTTTTCGGGATTGCATTTAACATTAAACTGCAATTTTATTTCATCAAGAGGCAGTAATAAGAAAATCTTATTCTTTATTTTAAAAACCAAAACCGATTCTCCGAAAGGAAATCCTTCGGTTACATCCTTAAGTGATAATGCAAATTCTCTGATGAATTCTACATTCATGTTGCCAATTTTAGTTTACAAAAAAGCCTCTCTTTGCTGAGAGGCCTTATACGTTTTATGATCAGAATTATCTGATAATAGTCAAGTCAGTTTTGGTAGTTACTTTTTTATTTGAAACTAAATAAAATTCAATTACCGCATAATAGGTTCCATCAGGAACAGGTTTGCCGTTGTAGGTTCCGTCCCAGTCATTTCTATAATTTTTACTTTCAAATACTTTGCTGCCGTATCTGTTGAATACAGTCAAGGTAATGTTACTCAAGCAATCATATTGATCATAAATTTTCCACTTATCGTTGATTCCATCACCATTAGGACTAAACGCATTTTTAACTCTAATGCAATAAGGAATTACCGTGATGGTAATATCAGCCGATGCATTGCAACCCGCATCATTAGTTGCGGTTAATGTATATGTAGTAGTTGTAGCGGGAGTCACTATTGGATTTAGTATCGTGGTTGATGTTAAAGTAGCATCAACAGGACTTGATGACCATAAATAATTATTGGCCCCTGTAACTACACCATTTAATTGAACAGTTTCTCCAGACAATATATTTTGGTTTGCTCCTGCATTAACCTGAACCTGAGAATTAACATTAATATTAACGTTATCGTTTGCAGTGCATCTTCCGAGTGTTGCCAATACAGCATAAGGATGAACACCTATTGAAGTAGGAGTTGCAGTAGGACTCTGAATGGTAGAATTGTCTAAATCAGATCCTGTCCATGAGAAAGTAGCGCCAGGGAATGAATTGGTAGTTAATTGTATAGAGGCTCCAAGGCATATTGTGGTATCCACTCTTGTATTTACAAATAAATCGTTTGTTAACGCTACTGTTAAATGCAAGGTATCAATGCAACCATTAAGATCTTTTACTGATGCAATATAATTGCCATCAATAACACTGAAATTAGGCATTGATTGATAAGTGGTTCCATTGAGACTAAATTCATAAGAATCAGCTCCACCAACTGCTTCAAGAACAATATTTCCATTTGTTGAGCAAGTAGCATTTGAAGTACTTGCTGAAGCAAATAGAACGGTAGGTTCTGTTATATTGATTGTTGTATCTCTTAAACAGTTTGTATTATCTTTAATTCTCACGGTATAGGTTCCTGCAGGAAGGTTAGAGAAGTTTCCGCTATTTTGATAAGTGGTTCCTCCATCAATTGAATATTGAAAAACACCAGATCCATTTAATCCTGTTGCATTAATAGAACCTGTACTACCTCCATTACACAATACATTTGAAACAGCGTAAGTACCTGATACCAGGTTTGCATCAGCAGTAACAACTGCAGTTGTAGTTCCTACACAAGTAGTTCCTACTATTCTGAATTTTATGGTGTATGTGCCGGGAGGAAGGGAGAAAATATTTCCCTGCCAAGTGGCACCATTGTCTGCAGAAAACTCAAATGTTCCTGGAGCGCCTGTTGCAAAAACAGCAACTGTTCCTAAACCTGCTGAAGCGCAAGTTGCAGAAGTTGTGGCGGTAGTTGCAGATAATGGATTATTTGAAATCACTTGTACAGTGTCAGTTCCATAAATAAAGCTGTTGGGATCATTAAACTGAGCATATCTTGATTTTACAATGTATGTAGTTGTTCCAACAGGACAAACACTTGGGAAAGAGACTTCTAATGTTCCATTTCCAATTCCAGAAGTATCTCCAGTTGAAATCAAGTTTCCACTTAAATCATATAATTCAACACTACGGAGTAAAGAAGGTCCGGAAGCTGGAATAAAACGCCAGCTTTCGTTCATGTCTGTATTAGCTCCAGCGCCCCAAGGTAAATCTGATGCTTTTCTTCCAGGTGCCATTATTCCTTTGTCGCCTAAATCATTTTGCAATCCAACCATAGCTCTTCCTTTGTTCCAGGTTGAGCAGTTTTCTTTTTTGTATATGAAAACTTCAATAATACCTAAACCTTCATATAATACAATCTGTTGCGTATTTTGAATTAAAGTTGTACAGTTGAATAAAGGAATTTTATAAAAGCTGAAAACAAATCTTCTGTGAGGTGCAACGCCAAGAACATCATATTTTATTCTTTGAGTTGGTGATGTGGTAAGCGCAGGATCTATATCATGATATGGACCCATAATAATTGATTTGTCATATAATGTACTGGGAAGATCTTGTCCATTTCCAGTAGAAGCTGATAAAAATCCACCTCCATTTAATATTCCGTAATGTGAAGATTGAAGTGCTCTTGTAGCATCAAAAGAAAGATATCCATTGGTACTTAACACCACAGAATTGTAAGGAGAAGCGGCATCACCATAGAAAGGAAAAGCGAAAGGCAAATTGATTAATGCTGAATAATAATCATCCTGTGATAATCCAACTGGAGTTCCAGGTGCATCAGGTGATACATAAGTACGGAAACATCCTCCTGCAGATGTAAGAGAATTAACCACGTAATCATTCGTTGAAGATCTAATATCTGGAATTTTTGCTTTTAATGTTATGCAGGAACTTGCACATCCGTCAATTGTTGTGTCTTTAGAACAACTAAAGGAAAAACTATTTTGGGCATTCGTTTGAGTGGTTATTGCCAAAATTAGGATCAAACCAAACCATTGAAATTTTCTCATGTCTTGTATTGCTTAATTTGTTGTAAAAGGAATTTTATACGATATTATTTTTTCTTCAAATCAAATTGAAGACTAATTTCATGAGCTCCAGACCCTCCATCAAATACTGAAATTGGAGAAGTGTAGATGTCATATGAATAATTAACTCTGATTTTTTGTAGAATTTTTAATCCCGCCTGAATACTCCAGGATTGATTAACTCTCCAGTTTAAATCCCACCATACTTTATCCTGATAATCTACTTTTGCTCCAAAATCATACTCAGATGGAGAATTTTCAATTACCCTAACCATTGCATTGGGTATAATATATATATCGTCGCCAGTTTGGATTTTATAATTTGCTGAGAAATTATAATGACGATATAATTTTCCATTAGTAGTGGCATTAGGAACATCTGAAAAAGCCAATTTGGATTCTATTAATTGGCTTACTGCAGCACCTACACTTAATTTTTTGTTTGTCCAGTAAACTCCAGCACCTGCATCAAATGCAAATTTACTTTCTGCGCCAGCAAGAACAGGATCATTATTGCCTAATGCATCAGATAATTTAGTTTTATCGATTGCGTATTGCAACCCTCTTAATTCAAGCCCGATTGCAAATCTGCTTTTATCATTTCTGGCTTTGATGTGATACGAGTATGCCAACTGAACACCAGATCTGCTGGTTGGACCAGTTTCATCTCTGTACAAATAAGCGGCAATACCTGAAGTGTACTTCTTTAATTCAAAATCACCGTATAGCATTGTAGTTGTAGGATGACCTGGAAAAGAAGACCACTGAGATCTGTAAGCGGCGCCAATTTGATTGTTTTCTGAAACCCCTGCTGCGGCTGGGTTGTACATTGAATTATGCTGCAAATACTGACTCATAAAATGCAATTGTTGAGCATGTGCAACAGAAAAAAAGCAAAATAGCGAGGTGGCGAGGAAAATTTTTCTCATATTGAAATTTAAAAGTTAATGACTGAATAAAAATTTGAGTGTGTTAAAAGTAAAAAAAATTGTTAAGAATCAGCGCTAAAATAAAAATATTTTATGAACTTATTGCAATATCTTTTTTAATTCGGCGTTCCGGATGTCTTTTAGCCTGAAAATCACCTCTTCTTCTCTGTTTTTTGGGGTCATAAAAAAAATGCCCGAAAAGAGGTTTATTTCTTTACTGGTAACCACACATTGACATTGCTTTAGTGTTATCATAACTTCATTTATCAAACTGTAGTCAAATTGGATGTAATACGCTGCCATTATTGGCTTTTGGACAATAGGAACGGTTTGTATAACCAGGCCTGCACTCATTTTATAGGCATTAATCAGCCCGGGTACGCCCAATAAAGTACCTCCGAAATACCTTACTACAATTATGGCCACGTTGGTTAGATTTTTACTGTCTATCTGCCCTAAAATAGGCTTGCCTGCCGATCCCGAAGGCTCACCATCATCGTTTACCCTAAATTCATTGCCTGTAAATCCAATTCTGTAAGCAAAGCAAAAATGTACAGCTTTACTGTGCTCTTTTTTTAAATACTGTAACTCTTTTTTAAAGTCTTCCTTATTCTCTATCGGAAAAATAAAGGCCAGAAATTTACTGCCCCGGTCTTTAAACTCAGCAATGGCCGTTTTTTCTACTGTAAAATAATAGTCCATTGCCATTAATGTTTACCTGATGTAATAATTAATTTCATCATTTCTGAATGTCTCTTTTTTGGTGAAGTTAAGCGATCCCATTTCGGGAGCCTTTATTCCCTGATTAAGTTTCAATTTTGTATTGGTAATTACCCTCACTTCATCCCATAAATTTGCATTAAGGAAAGATTCTAAAAGCACCGTCCCTCCTTCTACAATTAACGATTGCAGCCCTTTATGATAGAGCACTTTAAATAGTTGGTGGTGAAATGGAGTTTCATTTTCCAGCATAATGTACTCATTCCTTCCTTCCTGCACATTTTTAATCTCATTAAAAATAATAGTCGGTGTACTGTTGTCTAAAATAAGATACGAAGCATCAATTTTAAGTTTCTTATCCATAATAATTCTCACCGGATTGTTACCCAACCATAATCTGTTTGTTAGCGCAGGATTGTCATTTAAAACAGTTCTTGTTCCTACAATAATTGCTGATTCTTCACTTCGCCAGCGGTGCACAAGTTTGTTGGTAAGATCATTACTTATTTTTAGAGGTTGCCCATCTGCCAACGCAATAAAACCATCTGATGATTGTGCCCATTTCAAAATAATATAGGGTCTTTTCTGCTGATGGAAAGTGAAAAATCTTTTATTCAATTCAACAGCTTGATTTTGCAAAATACCTGTGATAATTTTTATTCCGATTTCTGATAATTTTTTTATTCCGGCACCATTAACTTTTTCAAAAGAATCTTTGCAGGCAATTACAACTTCGGGAATTTTATTTGAAATGATTAAATCCGTACAGGGAGGTGTTTTTCCGAAATGATTACAAGGTTCCAGTGAAACATACAATGTGCTTTTATTTATCAAATGTCTGTTTTCGGGAGTTACACTATTAATACAATTGACTTCTGCATGAGGCATTCCATACTGCTCATGAAATCCTTCTCCTATAATTTCACCCTGATATACCAGAACGGATCCAACCATTGGATTGGGTGCCACATTACCAAAGCCTTTTTTTGCAAGGTCCAGACACCTTTGCATGTATGTTTCGTGCGTATTCAATGCTGTAAAAATAAGCATTGGGTTATCCATTATCAAATTTTCGGTAATCTAGTGACATTACTTTGAAATTCTGGGTTTACATCTTAATTCAATTTTCCATGAGATAATAAAAGAAATCACCTAAAAAATAAACTAAGTTTGCGGCAATGACGTCAGGAGAATTTTACAGATTTTTTATTCAACAACTGAAAGGTATTTATGATGCGCATGAAGCTTCAAATATTACCAGTATGATTTTTGAATCATTTGCAGGAATCAGCAGAAGTGATATTATAAAAGATGCTGAAATTTTTATTTCTGAAGATAAAATTGAAAAAATAAAGAATAGCCTTGCTGATTTAATTCAACACAAGCCAGTGCAGTATGTTTTAGGAGAAGCCTGGTTTTTTAATTTAAAATTTCTTGTAAATGAAAACGTACTCATCCCAAGGCCCGAAACAGAAGAGTTGGTGCAAGAAGTTATTTATTTTTGCAAATCAACTAATCAAAAGAAAATTATCGATATCGGTACAGGCAGTGGCTGTATTCCTGTTTCTATCAAAGTAAATATTCCCGAGGCTGATATTACAACAATTGACATAGATTCAAACGCATTAGCTTTTGCTATAGAAAATGCAAAAAGAA
>CANFGZ010000048.1 GCA_947446585.1 Chitinophagaceae bacterium
TTACATTCATTATAATCCTGTGAAAGCAGGTATGTGTAAATTTCCTGAAGCGTATAAATATTCTTCTGCAAATTTTTACAATGGAGGGAAAGATGAATTCGAAATGCTGAGTGAATACACTATTTAAATCCTTATTTCACATTCTGGTTGGTGATAACATCAACTTGGGCGTCCTAATTGGTGATAACACCAACTAAGGCAAAAAACTAAATTACATTCATTATAATCGGGTGAAAGCAGGTATGTGTAAATTTCCTGAAGCGTATAAATATTCTTCTGCAAATTTTTACAATGGAGGGAGAGATGAATTCGAAATGCTGAGTGAATACACTATTTCACATCCTAGTTTGTGATAACAACAACTTAGGCATCCTAGTTGGTGATAACATCAACTTAGGCGTCATAGTTGGTGATAACATCAGCTTGGGCGTCCTAGTTGGTGATAACACCAACTAGGGCAAGCATAAAAAAAGACCTTACATTGCTGTAAAGTCTTTTTCGTGAACTGGCTGGGACTCGAACCCAGGACCCATACATTAAAAGTGTATTGCTCTACCAACTGAGCTACCAATTCTCCTTGTCCATTTTCTAATGGTGTGCAAAAATAGGACAATTCACCATTCGTATCAAATAATTTCAAAAGTTTTCTTGATTGTTATGCACAAATAATTAATATTTCTTTGTTAATAGCCCTTCTAGTCACTTATTTTTGCTTATTAATAAAAATAATGAGTGATTTTTTTAAAAATAAAGTAATTGCCATCACCGGTGGAAGCGATGGAATTGGAAAAGCATTAATTGAAACCTTGATTCCAATGGGTGCAAAAATTGCCACATGCGCCAGAAATCAAGATAAATTACAAGATCTGCAGATTAATTATTCGAAAGAATCATTGCTTTGTATGGTTGCTGATGTAAGTAATTATAACGATTGCAAATTATTTATTGAATTGGCTATCCAAAATTTTGGAGGTATTGATATCCTGATAAACAATGCCGGAATCTCCATGCGATCATTACTTGTTGATGCAGATGTAGAGGTAATTAAGAAAGTAATGGAAATTAATTTCTTTGGAACAGTTTATTGTACCAAACTGGCGCTCACTTCAATCATTCAAAGAAAAGGTACCATTGTTGGCGTATCTTCAATTGCTGGTTACAGAGGACTACCGGGCAGAAGCGGCTACTCTGCAAGTAAGTTTGCATTGAATGGCTGGCTGGAAGCGGTAAGAACCGAACTTATGGAAGATCAGGTAAACGTTATGTGGGTTTGTCCCAGCTTTACCAAAAGTAATATTCGTAATGCCGCATTAAATGCAAAAGCAGAAGCACAAGGCGAAAGCCCTTTAGATGAAAGCAGTTTGATGAGCTCCAATGAATGTGCCAAACATATTTTAAAAGCCATTGAAAAAAGAAAAAGAACTTTGGTACTCACAGCAAGAGGTAAACAAACCGTATGGATTAACAAACTCTTCCCTGCATGGGCTGATAAATTAACCAGAAAGTTTTTTTATAAGAATGGAAAGTTGGTGAAGTGAGCTGGATAAAGATGGATATGCTAGATAGGCTTGATAAGCTAGATAGGCTTGATAAGCTTGATAGGCTTGATAGGCTTGATAAGCTAGATACTGGATACTGGATAACAAAACTCCTTTGGAGTGACTCTATTATATGCCGTTACTAACACTCATAACAGACATTGGAGAAAAAGACTTTCTCACTGGCGCCATAAAAGGTCAGCTGCTACGTTATGAGCAGAATTTAAATATTGTAGATATTACTCATTCACTCTCCGCATTTAATTATCCTCAGGCGGCTTATGTTTGCAGAAACGCTATCAAAAATTTCCCAACCGGAACTTATCATTTGATTCTGGTGAATATTTTTGATGAGCAACCTGATTTCATGATTATGGCCGAACATAATGGTCATTTTATTGGCTGTGCGGATAATGGCTTATTAACAATGATACTGGAAGAAATGCCTCAAAAAGCCGTTGGTCTTGAACTGGATAAAACAATCCAAAGAAGCACCTTGTTTTTAACCAATGTATTTGCAAAGGCCATGCACGAACTTCAAAATGGGAAGACCATAGAAGAAGTTGGGTCCGTTGATTTTAATATCAAAGTAAAAAATCCTTTAAAGCCAATGCTTGGCGACAACTGGATTGAAGGCCAAATTATCTTCATCGACAATTTCGAAAATGTTATTGTAAATATCAGCAAAGTTGAATTTGAAGCACAAAGAAATGGAAGAACTTTTTCTATCGTTTTTAAAAGAGATGAAATCATAGAAAAATTAAGCGATTCTTATTCTGATGTTGCAGAAGGAGAAAAACTGGCCTTCTTCAATTCAGCTGGCTACCTCGAAAT
This sequence comes from Chitinophagaceae bacterium, assembly GCA_947446585.1. GTDB lineage: Bacteria > Bacteroidota > Bacteroidia > Chitinophagales > Chitinophagaceae > Ferruginibacter. The sequence goes on from CANFGZ010000048.1 coordinate 2,373, forward strand.
TGCGATCAATAAAGGCAATGCAGCCGGCCTTTTTGGTTTACAAGGATTTTCAGAAAAACAATATCTCAATAACCGATTGTTTTATCAAACTGTAAAAGTTTTCTTTCAATAATTAAATCAACCAGCAATGAAAAAAGTGTTCCTGCTAATTTTTGTATTCGCATTCACTCAGGCAAATGCCCAGGTAAAAATGCCCGTATTATCTCCCATGCAAACTTTCAAACAAGATTTTGGTATGGGCACTATAGAAGTTGCTTATTGCAGACCCAGTATGAGAGGCCGGAAAATATTTGGCGACTTACTTCCTTACGGCGAACTATGGAGAACAGGTGCTAATGCAGCAACATCAATAAGATTTACAGATCAGGTAATCATTAATGATAAAAAAATCGACACCGGCACATACGCGATTTACACTATTCCCGGAGAAAAAAAATGGACTTTCATTTTAAACAAAGGAGTGTCAAATTGGGGAACAACAGGCTATAAAGATTCTGATGATGTTGTTAGATTCAGCACTGATAATATCGAATTGAAAGTCCCTAAAGAAACATTCACCATGCAATTAGCAAATCTTACTACAGAAAGCTGTGAACTGCATATCATGTGGGAGAAATCTTCAATTGTGATTCCAATAAAAACAGATGTAAAACCAAGACTAAAATTGCAAATAGAAGCAGCTTTGCAATCTGATAAAAAATCTTATTACCAGGCCGCTCAATATTACAACGAATATGAAAAAGATCCTGCAAAAGCACTTACGTATTCAAAATTAGCTGTAGCCGAAAGACCAGAAGCTTACTGGATCTGGCTTTATCAAGCAAAAATTCAACAAAAACTTGGAGATAAAGCCGGCGCTTTAGAAAGTTCAAAAAAATCTATTGAAGCAGCAAAAAAAGAAAAAGAAGATGATTATATAAGATTGAATGAAGATTTTCAAAAGACGTTGTAAACTAAAAAATCAAAATTTTATATAAAAAAATGGCTGTCCACTATTTATGAGACAGCCATTTTTTATATTTCAAAATCAATTATGCTCTTTGTTTAACTGTAGTTTTTGCCGGAGCTTTCTTTTTTACTTTTTTCAAAGCCGCTTCGATGGCTTTACTTAAATCTTCATAAGTTGCTTTACCTTTTACCATTTCACCGTTAACAAAAAATGTAGGAACATCTTTAACGCCTCTATCAATTCCTTCTTTTAAATCCCCCTGAACCTGCCAGCCATAAGTAGCATTTACTAAATCATCAAGGAATTTTTTACTACTTACGCCCGCTTCTTTGGAGTGCAATTTCAATGAAGTAGTTCCCAAATTTCTTCTGTTGGCAAAAAGAATGTTGTGCATTTCCCAGAATTTTCCTTCTTGAGCTGTTGCAACAGCAGCTTCGCCGGCTTTCAAACTTCTTTGATGAATATTAGTTAAAGGAAAATGACGGAAGTTAAATCTGATTCGTCCATCATAATCTTCCAGTAATTGCTTTACAATTTCATTTGCTTTTGCACAAACTTCACTTTCATATTCTCCAAATTCTTCCAGTGTTACTTCTGCTTTTGGGTTTCCAACAAAAACATCTCTTGGTTCAATAATTTCAACCACCTCTTTTTTAAATGCCATTTTCTGTATTGTTTTATTTTATATTAACTAATTTATAAACAACTATTAAAGTTTAATTGTTCAACCTCAATGAAATTTATTTTCAATTCGGCTGAAGATAGTAATTTTTGATTTCTTTTAATAACCGAGTAAATAAAATTTACAAACAAATTGCCAATTGATTGAAAATAAATTAATTACGACGATTTAAATTTTTGTTATTAAATTACAACTTCCTGATTCTGACCAACTTCATTCCGAAATACCACAAATCCGTCAAATACATCTACCAGAACAGGAATGTTCTTTTCTATATCACCAGCCAGAATTCTTTTGCTTAATTGGTTAACAATTTGTTTCTGAATCAATCGCTTCAATGGCCTTGCTCCAAATTGCGGGTCAAATCCATTTTCTGATAAATATTCAAGCGCATATTTACTAAACTCCAGGTTAATACCCGTTTCTGAAACGAGTTTTTTTAGCTGGTTCAATTGAATTTCAATTATCTTCTTGATATCTTCCTTCATCAAAGGCTGAAACAAGATAATTTCATCTATCCTATTAAGAAATTCGGGTCTGATCGTTTGCTTGAGCAAATTAAAAACTTCAATTTTTGTGCTTTCCACTACCTTGTCTTTAGTCAATTCAGTTACTTTTTCAAAATTTTCCTGAATAATACTACTACCCAAATTGCTGGTCATGATGATAATTGTATTTTTAAAATTTACTACCCGACCTTTATTATCGGTAAGCCTTCCATCATCCAAAACCTGTAAGAGTATATTAAATACATCCGGGTGAGCTTTCTCGATTTCATCAAGCAATACTACAGAATACGGTTTTCTCCTTACCGCTTCGGTTAATTGTCCACCCTCATCATAACCCACATAACCCGGAGGTGCTCCTACTAATCTGCTAACACTATGTTTTTCCTGATACTCACTCATGTCGATTCTTGTCATCATCGCATCATCATCAAAAAGATAATCAGCAAGTGCTTTTGCCAATTCCGTTTTTCCTACACCCGTGGTTCCCAGAAAAACAAATGAACCTATTGGCCTTTTTGAGTCTTGTAATCCTGCTCGACTTCTTCTAATGGCATCAGAAACCGCTTCAATAGCCTCCTCCTGGCCCACTACTCTTTTATGCAGTTCACTTTCAAGTTTCAATAATTTATCCTTGTCGCTTTGTAACATTTTAGCAACCGGAATACCAGTTGATTTGGCCACACTTTCTGCAATATCTTCAGCATCCACTTCTTCTTTAAGTAATCTTTTTTCAGAATGTTCATTTAATAGAAGCGTCAATTCATTAATGGCCAATTCCTGGTCTTTTATTTTCCCATAGCGTATTTCGGCTACTTTCCCATAGTCGCCATTACGTTCTGCCTGCTCTGCTTCTTGTTTAAATTGTTCAATAGACGCCTTCCCATTTTGTATCTTCTCAACAATTTCTTTTTCCTGTTTCCACTTCGACATATAGGTATCTCTTTCTACAGAAATGTTGGCTATTTCGGTGTTGAGCTCTTTTAATTTCTTTGAATCATTTTCTCTTTTAATAGCTTCTCTTTCTATTTCCAATTGACGAATTTGTCTTTCCAGTTTATCCAAATCCTCAGGCATAGAATTCATTTCCAAACGTAATTTAGCCGCACTCTCATCTATTAAATCAATCGCTTTATCAGGAAGAAAACGATCATTTACATAACGATGCGATAATTCTACTGCAGCAATAATTGCTTCATCTTTGATACGCACATGATGATATGTTTCGTATCTGTCTTTCAAACCACGTAAAATTGAAATTGCATCCTCAACTGAAGGTTCATCAATAATTACTTTCTGAAATCTGCGTTCCAATGCTTTATCTTTTTCAAAATATTTTTGATACTCATTTAATGTTGTTGCACCAATTGCCCTTAACTCCCCTCTGGCCAATGCTGGTTTTAAAATATTGGCAGCATCCATTGCACCATCACCACCCCCTGCACCCACTAGGGTATGAATCTCATCAATAAATAAAATAATTTCTCCATCACTTCCTGTAACCTCTTTTACAACTGATTTTAAACGCTCTTCAAACTCCCCTTTATATTTAGCCCCTGCAATAAGTTGCCCTAAATCAAGTGCAAAAATTATTTTGGTTTTAAGATTTTCAGGAACATCACCGTTTACTATTCTCATGGCTAATCCTTCTGCTATGGCGGTTTTACCAACCCCAGGTTCTCCTACCAGTATGGGATTATTTTTAGTACGCCTACTTAAAATATGTAATGTTCTTCTGATTTCTTCATCACGCCCAATAACAGGATCTAATTTTCCTGCTCTGGCTAATTCAATTAAATTCTTTGCATATTTATTTAATGCATTAAACGTATTTTCCTGTGTTTGCGAATTAATAGTAGCTCCTTTTCTCAACTCTTTTATTGCTGTAATTAATCCTTTTTCGGTAAGTCCGGAGGCCTTTAAAATTCCAGCTACGGCATCATTTCCCTGAACTAATGCCAGTAAAATATGTTCGGAAGTAACAAATTCATCTCCGAATGTTTTTAATACCGAACCGGCTCTCAATAAAGCGGCATTGGCTTCTCTTCCTAAGTTCTGAGCAGGTTGAAGTTCATTTAACGGAAGCGCACTTAGCTTCTCATTCAATTTGTTTTCCAGTAAATTAATTGTAACATTATTTTTCTTCAACAAATACTCAATTGGAGAATCTTCGGTCATTAGCAAAGCTTTCAAAATATGCTCCGTTTCTATATTCGCATTTTTTTGATTGAAAGCAATTTGTTGAGCTTGTTGAATCGCCTCTGTTGCTTTGATGGTAAAGTTGTTTAAATTCATCTTTATTGTTGTTAGTACAAACGCTATACATCAAATCATTATCCAAGAAAATAATCATGCAATTATGGCATAAGAAAATTTATTTATCTGCCTTTGTTTCATTGATTAATCATTTGTAATGCTATTATTTCATTCAAATATTTAAATATTACAAAAATCGCCTAAATCTCAACTGATTATTATCTCCTCTATTCATGAAACTTATCATAGCTTTGAATCGCTTAAAAAATAAATATAAATTATGAATAGGTTTTTTCTTTTTTTATTACCCTTTATTCTTGCTGCATCTTCTTTTGGTCAGTCTAAACAGAAAAAAATAAAGGGGATGTATATTCAATGGGGCTACAATACAGAATGGTATTCCAATAGCAATATTCATTTCAAGTTAAGTAACGGCAGCGACTTTGTTATTCATAGCGCTAAAGCATCAGACAAACCCGATTTAGATGCAGTATATAAAAAACCTATTGACATTTCTATACCACAATACAATTATAGAATTGGATTTTATCTCAATGATGAAAAAACAAGAGCCTTAGAAATTAATTTTGATCATGCAAAATATGTAGTGAATGATTTTCAAAAAGCTCATGTTACCGGCATCATAGAAGGTATAGCCGTTGATGGTGATAGCATTCTTAATCCCTCCAGCTTTTTACATGTAGAACATACCGATGGTGCTAACTGGCTTCATATAAATTATGTACAACAAAAAAATATCAAAAAGAATCTCGATAAAACCAGACCCTTATTTAATTTAATTGGGAAGGCCGGTTTGGGTATAAATATTCCCCGTACTGATTTCACCTGGAAAGGCGATCGACTTAATAACAATTTTCACGTGGCCGGATATAACCTGAGTATAGAAGGAGGATTCCGGTATTATTTTTCTAAAAAATTCTTTCTCGAAGGCACAGGAAAGACCGGATATGTCAGATACATGAATGCACTGGCTAATACCACCGAATTGAAAAACAATTATGTAAAACACGGCTTCGGTTATTTTGAAATGATTGCGTTGATTGGGTATGATATTCGATTTCAATAATTCATTTAAGCATAAACGATGTACGAAAACAAAAAACAAAAACTAGCTTCTAAAAAAGTTTTCAGAGGAAGGATAATTAAAAATATTCTGATAGCTTTTTTTGTCATGATAGTAAGTTTATTAATTGGAATCATAGGCTACAAAACCACAGTACCAGAATTCGATTGGTATGATAGCTTATTGAATGCATCAATGATTTTGAGTGGAATGGGACCTGTAATTGATGCTGGTATTGTATTGACTAAAGCAGCAAAAATATTTGCCTCTTTTTATGCCCTTTTTAGTGGAATAACTTTTCTGTCTACATTCGGCATTATCATAGCTCCTGTGCTTCATCGATTTTTTCACAAACTTCATATTGATGAATTAGAAAATTGATTTTCATTTTATTAATTTCAATGAACAAAGAAAAAAATACACAAATCATCAAATCTATTGCCACACAGCTTGGTTTTGATTTTTGTGGTATTGCCCATGCTCAACAATTAGACGATGATGCGAGAAGACTAGAGGCATGGCTGAATAAGGGAATGAATGGTACGATGAGCTACATGTCCAATCATTTCGACATGAGAGTAAATCCTACCCTGCTTGTTCCGGGCGCCAAGTCGGTAATAACTTTACTTTATAATTATTTCCCCGAACAGATACGAACAAACGAACCTAAGATTTCCAAATATGCTTATGGTGAAGATTATCATGAAGTGATCAAAAAGAAACTGAATGAATTTTTTTTTATACTCAAAGAAAAAATCGGATCCATTTCCGGAAGAGGATTTGTTGATAGCGCTCCTGTTTTAGAAAGAGCCTGGGCTCAAAAGTCGGGATTGGGATGGATAGGAAAAAATGGAAATCTCATCAATAAAAATCAAGGATCTTTCTTTTTCATTTCTTCTATAATTATTGATCTGGAATTAAAATACGACGATGCCTTAGCTAAAGATTTTTGTGGTTCTTGCACCCGCTGCATCGACCAATGCCCAACAGATGCCATATTACCTGATAAAGTTGTTGATGGAAGTAAATGCATTTCCTATTTTACCATAGAATTAAAAGAAGCATTGATTCCAGATGAAATGAAAGGAAAATTTGACAACTGGATGTTTGGTTGTGATGTTTGCCAGGATGTTTGTCCATGGAATCGATTTTCAAAATTCACAAAAGAAAAACGTTTTAACCCGATTACTGAGATCATTGATTTTAATTCAAAAGACTGGGAAGAACTAACAGAAGAAAAATTTAAAATCATTTTCAAAGACTCTCCTATTCGCAGAACAAAATTTAACGGCATCAAAAGAAATCTTCAATTTATCAAACAATAAAAGCATGATTGAATCTATTGAAAAACTGAACCACATCGCACATCAGCCTGTCAGAAAAATTATTGGATTGATGAGTGGCACTTCTCTTGATGGACTTGATATTGCTTTATGTGAAGTTTCCGGAAATGGCATAACCACTAAAATAAATCTGCTTGAGTTTGAAACCATTGATTATGACACTGAATTTAGAAATGAAATCAAAGCTATTTTTTCCAGGAAGAATATCGACCTCGAAAAGCTTTGTTTGCTGAACGAATGGATTGGAAAAGTTCATGCGGCAATGATTAATAAAAAACTATCAGATTGGAAAATCAACAAAAATGAAATCGATTTAATTGCCAGTCATGGACAAACGATTTACCATGCACCTGAAAGCTTACACAAGAATTTTAATTTCGGAAATGGCACATTACAAATTGGCGATGGCGATCACATTGCGGTGAATACCGGAATCATCACCATCAGCGACTTCAGACAAAAACATATTGCTGCCGGAGGCGAAGGTGCTCCGTTAGCTGCTTACGGCGATTATCTGCTTTATGCTCAAAAAGAAAAAGAGATGGTGCTGCTCAATATCGGCGGAATATCAAACCTTACTTATATCCCAGCTGGATGTGGTTTTGAAAAAATCATTTGTACAGATATCGGACCTGGTAATAATTTGATGGATATGTGGATTAGTAATCATTTCCCTGAAAAACATTTTGATCAGGATGCCGCTTTGGCTAAAAGTGGAGAAGTAAATGCAACGCTACTAGCCACTTTAAAATCACATCCTTTCTTCAGACTGACATTCCCAAAAACTACTGGCCCCGAATTATTCAATCTTGTGTTTATTGAAAAAGCTATTTTAGAAAGTGAAACAGAAAGTATTTCCGTTGAAGATGTTATGGCTACTTTAAATAAATTCACTGCAGATATTATCTGTCATGCTATTCATCATTTCATTTCGGCTAACCCCAATTGTGAAATATTAATAAGCGGAGGTGGCACACATAATCCTTTACTATTTTCAAGAATAAAAGAATTCCTCAGTAATCATAGTGTTTCAATAGCACCAAATGCAGATGCCAAAGAAGCAATGTTGTTTGCATTACTGGCAAATGAAATGATTGCAGGAGATAAAAACATATTTAGTAACGGATCTGATAAAATGCCGAATGTAAGTATGGGAAAGATTTGTTTGCCGGAGTGATTTTTTTGCCCCTAATTTTCATTATTCCACAAAGACACTAAGTTTCACTAAGGTAGTTGCAAGCCCATCTAGCTTATCCAGCTTATCTAGCTTATCCAGCTTATCTAGCTTATCCAGCTTATCCAGCTTATCCAGCCTATCTAGTATCCAGCCTATCCAGCATCCACCAAACCCCTACTCCCACTTAAACACCTTCACCGCCAAAGCGTATACAACCACTCCCCAAATAACCAAAATAAAAATCTCAGATTTCACCTGCCATAAAGATTGCCCTTCAAATGCAATGTTTCTTAATGCGGTATTCAGGTGTGTTAGTGGCATCGCTCTTGAAATTGGCTGTAACCATTTTGGGAAATTATCAATAGAAAAAAAAGTGCCTCCCAATAAAAACTGAGGCAAAGTAATCAGATTAGCGAAAGGTGGAATGGTGCTGTCGTTTTTGGCAATGCCACTTACGATAAATCCAAATCCCATGAATACCAGCAGTCCAAAAAAGCTCAGCACCATCATATCAAAAAAAGTTTGGAAGCCATGAATCAAGGTAAATCCAAAAAAGAAATAACCAACGGAAATAATAACAACCGCTGTTATTAATTGAAAAATAACTCTGCTTAATCCTTCTCCAAGAATGATAAAAGTGCGGTTTATTGGAGTAGCAAAAAATCTTTTCAGTACCAATGTATTTCTTAAATTAAAAAACATAAAGGCAACACCAAAAACCCCGGCACTTAATAATGAAAAACCTAATTGTCCGGGTAATATAAAATCTATGGTTTTGTATGCTCTTACCGTTTCAATGTCTGTTTGAGGATTGAAATTAAAATCGGCATAGTTTAGCCTATCTTTATAAATATTATTACTGATTTTATTAATCATATTCTCGAGAATTGCTTTTAATTGAGGCCATTTATCGTTACTGGAAGAAGTGCTTTTTAAAACCAAACTGTATGGATTAGCCGAAGCAGTATTGTTTTTCCGAATCAAAATAATTCCTGCAAGTCTGCCTTTATTTAGATCTGCTTTCATTTCAGCTTCAGTTTCATAATGCATCACCTTTAATACATCAATAGAAGTAATGGTACTAAATAAAATATTAGCCGTATCTGAATTTTTATCAATCACCACTTTAAAAGACTGCATTGGACCACTACCCCCAATAAATCCGAAAACGAGGATAAAAATAAACGGGAAGATAAAACTGAATATCATTGCCGATGGGCTTCTGGTAATGGCTCTGAGGCTGCCTTTAGTAATTGCCCACATCGCTCGTAACTGACTATATTTCATTGGAAAAATTTTCAGTGTAAAGCTAAGACAGATTTTGTTTAAAAAGTTATAGACATTTAATAAGTTAAAGAGGTAGCCGCTAAATAAAAAAATTGAATTCATTGAACCATTTAAACCCAAATCAACATCCAGCATCCAGCTTATCCAATTTATCTATCCTATCCAGCTTATCCATCCAATTGCCCTATTGCTTATCTTTATTCATCAATCAAAAAAAATGCACAAAGCTTATTTACTTTTGGGCAGTAATATTGGAGATTCTAAAAAAAATATTGCGATCGCAAAGAAAGAAATTGAAAAACAGATTGGAAAAATCCTGCGCTCTTCATCAGTTTATGCTACTGCAGCCTGGGGCAATAATGATCAGCCCGATTTTTTAAATCAAATTATTGTAATAACCACAGTTTATGAACCGCCATATTTATTGCAGTTGATTTTAGCAATCGAAAAGAAAATGGGCAGAATCAGAACCCAAAAAAATGCCCCCAGAACTATTGATATCGACATTCTGTTTTTCGACAAATTAATAATTAACGAGGTTAATCTTGTTATTCCACATCCTTTAATCGGTGAAAGAAACTTTGTTTTAGTTCCTATGAATCAGCTTTCTCCACAATTTATTCATCCAAACTATCATAAAACGATCCACGAAATGTTATTGAAGTGTAAAGACCGATTATCTGTTAAAAAAATTTAGTTTCATTTTATTCCTTTCCACTTATTTTGCAGTATAAATGAAATACAGTTTCTTAACCATCGAGGGCAATATTGGAGCCGGTAAAACTACCTTGGCTAATCTCCTGAGCAAACATTTCAATTCCCGCTTGATACTGGAAGAATTTGCAGAGAATCCCTTTTTACCTAAATTTTATCAAAACCCAGACCAATACGCCTTTCCGCTTGAACTTTTTTTTATGGCAGAAAGGTACAAGCAACATAAGGAAATGCTGCAGATGAATGATATGTTTCAGAAAACAACAGTTTCTGATTATTTATTTACCAAATGTTTGTTGTTTGCAAAGGTCAATTTACGGGAAGAA
>CANFGZ010000049.1 GCA_947446585.1 Chitinophagaceae bacterium
AAAAGGAGATAAAACTTTCGTTTCTGTAAATTCCATCTAAGCCTTCTAATTTTTTTAAACTTTTTTTTGGTAATTAGAAAATAGTATTTATTTTTAATTATTATTTACTAACCAATTAAATTTTAAAAAATGGCTACAAAGAAAAAAGCTGCTAAAAAAGCTGCTCCAAAAAAAGCTGCTCCTAAAAAAGCTGCTGCAAAAAAAGCTGCTCCTAAAAAAGCTGTTGCTAAAAAAGCTGCTCCTAAAAAAGCTGCTAAAAAAGCTGCTCCTAAGAAGAAGTAAGCTTCACTTGCTTAAAGAGCAAATGATATTGTCCCGGTTTTTTACCGGGACTTTTTTTTTGATTAACCCTCCCGAAACAACCGCCCCTACTGCATTACAGAAATTTCATTTTTTAAATGATTCTTCTCTTCGGCATTTGTGATTTTTTAATTTTATAAAAAACTATTTTTGGTTTTCTTAATTTTGGCTCATGGATAATTATCAAATCGCAGACAGTTTTTCATTGCTATCTAAACTAATGGATATACATGGAGAAAATAGTTTTAAAGCAAAATCTTTTGCATCAGCATCATTCGCTATTGAAAAATTATCAGTAAAATTAATCGACACTCCTTCCGACAAAATTGCCTCATTAAATGGAATTGGCATTTCTACAGCCCAAAAAATCATAGAATTTCTTCAAACCGGAAAAATATTTTTATTAGAGGAAATGATCTCAAAAACTCCTTCCGGAATCATTGAAATGCTAAACATAAAAGGTATCGGCCCCAAAAAAATAAATACGATTTGGAAAGAGATGGAAATCGAAACCGTTGGTGAATTGTTATACGCCTGTAAAGAAAACAGATTAAAACTATACAAAGGATTTGGTGAAAAGACACAGCAAAATGTAATTCATTCGATTGAATTTTATAATAAAAACAGAGGCCGTTATTTATATGCTCAAGCCGCCCAGGTTGTAACCGAATTTGAAATCTTTCTCTCCTCCGCTTTTCCTAATAAAAAAATAGAAATTACCGGAAAGTTTAAAAGACAAATGGAAATTGTTGATCAGATTGAATTTATCGTCGAAGGAAGTTCCATAGAAATAGAAAATAAATTGTCGGAATCAGAAAGCCTTTTACTCATTGATAAAAATGATAGCCATCTACAATTTTCGACCCCAGCAGGAATTCATCTGATGATCTACCCTGTAGAAAAATCATTGTTTATTAGTCGATCTATTCAACTGTCATCTTCTGAAGACTTTTGGAATGAGCTCCTTAAATCCAATGCAAATGGAACAGCTTCCCCCGATTCTACAAATCAGTTTTTTGCGGAAAGATCTTTGCCCCTAATTCCCGAATTTTTCAGAGAAGATCCTGAAATAATTTCAACATACAGAGATAGGCTGCTTCCCGATTGTGTTAATGTAGCAGATATAAAAGGAATCATCCACAGCCACAGCAACTGGAGTGATGGAAATAATACTATAGAGGAAATGGCATTAGCTTGCATGGAAATGGGAATGGAATATCTTGTAATCAGCGACCACAGCAAATCCGCATTTTATGCTCAGGGACTTTCTGTAGAGAAAATAATAGCTCAGCATGAATATATTGATAGTTTAAACAAAAAATTAGCCCCTTTCAGAATATTTAAAAGTATAGAATCCGATATTTTATTTGATGGGAGCCTGGATTATGAAGATGATGTATTGAAAAAATTTGACCTGGTCATTGCATCGGTTCACAGCAATTTAAAAATGAATGAGGAAAAAGCAATGATGAGATTGATTAAAGCTATTGAAAATCCTTTTACAACTATTCTGGGCCACATGACTGGACGACTTTTACTCAGCAGACCTGGTTATCCTGTTGATCATAAAAAAATAATAGATGCCTGTGCCGCAAATAATGTGGTGATTGAATTAAATGCTCATCCTAGCAGACTTGATATCGACTGGAGACAAATCAAATATGCCCTCGAAAAAAATGTATTGATTTCTATAAATCCTGATGCCCATACTTTAGAAGGCTTGAAGGATATTCAATATGGTGTATTAGTTGCTCAAAAAGCAATGCTTACCAAAGAAAAAAACCTAAGCAGTTTTTCATTGATTGAAATGATAAACCATCTGGAACATAAAAAATAAAGCCGGTTAACTTTCCAGTGGAAGTTTCACGAAGAAGGTGCTGCCTTTGCCGGCCTCTGTTTCGAACCATATTTTTCCTTCCGATTGTTCAACTATCCTCTTACACATGGCCAGGCCCAATCCGGTACCGGAAGATTTGGTGGTAAAGTTTGGCGTAAAGATCTTAAGACTAATTTCTTCACTTATTCCTTGACCGTTATCTTTTATTTTAATGATGATATGGCGATCGGCAATGAATTCGGATACGGTAATCACCGCTTCTCTTTCTGAAGGCACAGATTGAATGGCATTGAGAATTAAATTAGTAAACAACCTGTTTATCTGAGTTTTATCTGCTCTTACCAATTGCTTTTCCTCCAGCAATGCTCTGTTTATTTTTAAATTATCATTTATTTCATGTAATAAAATCACATTTCGAAGTGTATCATTCAAATCAAAAACTTCTTTCTTGGCTTCTCCAATATTTGCAAATTGACTAAATGCATTGGCTATATTACTGAGGTGATCAATTTGCTCAATCAAAGTATTGGCTACATTTTGAGCCAGTTCATTAATGTTAGGTGATTTATTCTGAATAGATTTTTGCAAATACTGCATACTGAGTTTCATTGGAGTCAGTGGATTCTTGATCTCATGAGCTACTTGCCGGGCCATTTCTTTCCAGGCTCCTTCCCTTTCTGTTTTTGCAAGAATTGTTGCACTCTCTTCCAGTTTGTTTACCATCTTATTATATTCAAGAACTAGTGCTCCAATTTCATCATCTTTATTCCAATCAATAGTTTCATTATGAGTTCCAAGATTTATTCGTTTCATTTTTTCGGTAATCAATGAAAATGAATTGGAAATTTTATTGGTAATAAACAAAGAAACAATTCCTGCCAGGAGAAAAATAAATGCATTAAGATTTATAATGGTAATAAGAAAATTTGAAATTTCTTCCTTCAAAATATTCTGAGAAGTAAAATAAGGAATATTCAAGAAAGCATAGTTATTGCCTTCCGCATCGATGACCGGAATATAATTACTGATGAACGTAAGACTTCCAATATTTTCTTTTTGAAAATACTGAATTTCTTTTTTGTTATTTAAGTGATAAAAGGCAATGGGATCAATACGCGTGCTGAGGATTCCTTTGGTATAAGGCAAAGGCAGTGAGGAAATGCGTAAATTTCCATTCAAGTCATAGAGATTTACATCAACCCCATGTATATCTGAAATTTTCTGAACCACTTCTTCCAGTCTTTTATCATAATCAATATTATTAAAAGTGCACGTGTCTTTTATATTCCATCCGCTGGAAATGGTTGATTTCACTTCCTTTTCCATTATTCTGATTACTCTGATCAGTTTTTCACGATTATTAGTTTCATAATGAAAAATAAAGAAAAGTATTGTGGCTACTCCTATAACTAAAAATGATATCACACTAATAAAAATAATCGTGCCGTGAATTTGATTTCTTATTGAAAACTGCCAGTACGAAAATATTTTCTTTCTGTTTAATCTTGCAGAAACCAAAATATGAATGACCCAAAGTAAAGCTGAAACAAGTAGGAATGAACAAAATAAATACGAAAATAAAGTGATAGACTCAATTGATACGTCGTTTTCTTTAGTGATGATAACCACCTTTCCACCTCCAGCATTATAGATTAACTCATTATAATTGTCTTTCTTATTTACACCAAACACATTTTGTTTAATATCTTTTGGGTTTAATACCGAAGGAAATGGATAATCATTATGGCTACTGATTAATTTCCAATCGTTATAGATGGCAAAAGCATAAGAGGAAGAACTTTCAATTGAATTGGTCTTGCCTTTGGAAAACAACTCGGGATACAAAGCGTCTCCCCTTTGTTTTTTAGGTGTAGCTAAAATAAATAAATACCCAATTAAATTATTAGCAGTGTCTCTAACTACTTTTTTACTGAGATAACTGAACAGATCAAAGGACTGGTCAAAATAATAAAGACCACTGACTCCTGTAGGCTTAGACTGATTATTTAAAATGGTGTTGATGTCATTATAAGTCGTAGAGTCTTTATTAAACAATTGTTTTTCATCGGCAGAAAAAGTGTAAAGATGAGTATCATATTTATTGGAATATCCGCTAGAATTACTGCTGACTAAACTGTCTTTAAGTGCTGTGTTTGAATTAAATAATTTAAATCTGAAGAAATTGTCTTTTAAAAAATCATCACTAAAATCGAGCAGCATTGATTTAATAAGTGTTTCATTGGCCGGATCCGATTTCAGTGCAAGAATTTCGGCGTAATGTTTTCTGCTTTCCAGCTCTTTTTTTGAATTTTCTTCCAGTATAATAAGGCTTATAGAAAGAGAAAAGAAAACCAGCCAAAATACCAGCTTGGATGAAATTACTTTTGAAGTGAGTACATTAGAGAATCGACTATTTAAAAGCAAAAGAAATACAATCAGCCATAAAAGAACATAAATTTCAAAACCTCCTTTAATATTTCCAATCTTAAAGCTCAGAAATAACAGAGAGATACTAATGACAGATAAAAGTAAAGGAATAATTATTTTTTTAAAACTAGGCTTAATAAGATATAATATAACCTGGCAAAAGAAATAATAACTTATAGAGATGAGGCACAACACAACAAATCCAATTACACTATACTCGTTTAATGTAAAGAAATTAGTAACATCAAATGAAATCTGAGAATCTACAACTAATGATCTGATTATATTAGCTGAAACAAAACTAACCATTAAAATCAGTGATGAAGAAAAAGCAAGAGCACCTATTTTCTGAGCGCGGTTTTTTAGATTTAATTTAAAATCATTGGCAACAATCTGACTTCTCAGAAATAAAACAAACCAGATAAAAATAAATGTATTGATAAATAAATCTCCAAGTGACCTTAATATTAAACCATTACCATATATCGTAGGATCAAATATTTCAAATTGCCTGAAGTTTACCGGAAAAAAATGAAAATAACTAAGCACTCTCAACCCTGAAATAAGAAGAAACAAAATGAAAATCCCAAGCCACATATTTCTTTCTTTACAATAAAAAGAAGCCACCAGATGTATAAAGAACAACACCAGTAGTAGTGCAATTAATTGAAGCCAAATAGCTATAGTATTGTTTTTATGAATTACATTAGACCTTTTTTCAAGTACATAAAAAAGCGGCTTACCCTCACCGTTTTTTATTACCGCTGCATTTTTGGATTGACTTGAAATATCGTAATTAAGGGTAATTGATTTATCAATTACAAAGTCGTTTTGTAGATACTCATTTTCAATGAAGTAACCCCATTTGATTGGTATTAAGGCTATAAACTTAATATTATCTTTATCCTTTCTTTCCCATACATAATATCCATTATCCATTTTCAAAAATCCATTCTTCTCATTCCCATAAAGCATCAGAGGTAATGGCACTACTTTTTGAGTATTCCAACAAACCAAAGAATCCGTTGTAGTATTTGTAGTTTCGTAATTGAAAACAAAATAGTCCTTCTTAATAAGTTTATTTAGCAACGACTCATCTATTGAATGACGTTTTATTTTATTTAAAGTAGCCTTGTCGTTTATTAAATTATCAAAATCATCCTCTTGAATTTTTATATAATTTTCTAGTTTTTTTTGTACCGTGTACAATGAAGAATTTGCAGACCAATAATTATCAATTACAAATGAAATAGTAATCAACCAAGCAGCAATGATTAAAAGATAAAGATGCTTGTAAATAAAGCGTGCGGGAGTTATTGTGTTTTGCAAATTTTAATTTTATTATTTATTTTGATTTAGCCAGATTCCAAAGCTCATCCATTTCCTGCAAAGTCATATCATGTAAAAATTTATTGTTGATTGCGGCAGTTTCTTCCATAATGGTAAATCTTTTTATGAATTTCCTGTTGGTTCTTTCCAGCGCCTGCTCTGCATCCACCTGTAAATACCTTGCAAAATTAACCAAAGAGAAAAAAACATCTCCCATTTCATCCTCTATATTTTCGATGTCTCCCTTTTTAACTGCCTCTTTTAATTCTGCAATTTCTTCCTCTACTTTTTCCCAAACCTGTTCGGTATTGTCCCATTCAAAGCCTACCTGTTTGGATTTTTCCTGAAGGCGAATAGCTTTTACCATTGAAGGTAATGATTTAGGCACGCCGGATAACACCGACTTTTTACCTTCCTTAAGTTTTATTTTTTCCCAGTTTTGCTTTACCTCTTCCTCGTTTTCCACTTTTACATCTCCATAAATATGCGGATGACGGGTAATTAATTTCTCACAAACCCCTTCAATAACATCTTTTAAATCGAATGACTGTTTTTCAGAACCAATTTTGGCGTAAAAGACGATATGTAAAAGTAAATCCCCCAGTTCTTCCTTTATGCCTTTCCAGTCATTGTCGGAAATAGCATCTGCAAGTTCATATGTTTCTTCAATAGTAAGATTCCTCAGTGTGGCTATCGTTTGTTTTTTATCCCAGGGACATTTTTCCCTCAATTCATCCATTATTTCAATTAATCTCAAAAACTGATTCGATGTTTGGTTCATTTAATTATATTTACGATGATTATTTGATAAAAATAACAAAGTTTATCCTTAAGTTGCAAAAGGCATTTTCAACCCGTTAAATTCAGGATTCATAAATTATAACTCATGAAATGCCCATAAGTGAAATTATCTTATCATCCGGAAATGAGTATTCAAGGGCATAACATGTGACCAAAATAAAACTATAAAAACATGAAATGCCCATAAGTGAAATTATCTTATCATCCGAAAATGAGTATTCAAGGGCATAACATGTGACCAAAATAAAACTATAAAAACATGAAATGCCCATAAGTGAAAATATCTTATCATCCGAAAATGAGTATTCAAGGGCATAACATGTGACCAAAATAAAACTATAAAAACATGAAATGCCCATAAGTGAAATTATCTTATCAACCGGAAATGAGTATTCAAGGGCATAACATGTGACCAAAATAAAACTAAAAAAACATGAAATATTTCATCATAGCATTATCCTTATCTCTCTATACAGTAAATCATTTGCAAGCTCAGTACTATTATAAAGACTTTGTAAGTAACAATCAGGCCATAAAAGAAATGGAGTTATATAAAAAGGCAGGCATCAAATCAGTAAAAATTAAAAGTCTGGAAGCCAACGGAGAAGAAAGTCAGGATTTTTTCTGTGAAAAGAAAATTTCAAAAGATTATAAAAAAACGTCTTTATATACAAGATCGGGCAATACGGGAAAGTCGTTGATGGAAACTTATTTTGATGCACAAGGGCTTCTGATTAAAACCTATGACAGCTCTGATATTGTTGTGAGTGTAAACCAATTTTTTTATGATAAAAACAATAAACTTATAAAAACAAAATTTGCCTCAAGATCTAATGATGATGATTTTGTAAATGAAATAACTGAAGAACACATTTATCAGTTTAATGAAGATGGTTTACCTGGCAGCATGATTAAAATAAAAAATAAAACAGACAGCCTGCTGATCCTTTTTTCTAAGGATGAAAATAATAATATCGCAATTGAAAAAGACACTAAAACCGGAGCTAAGTATTATTATTATTATGATGAATCAAACAGATTTACAGACCTAGTGCATTCCAATGAATTCAAACAGAAAATGGTTGCTGATTATATTTTCGAATATAATAACGAGGGCCAGGTTAGCCAGATGACAACTACTGAGGAAGGAAACGATAATTTTATTGTATGGAAATATGATTATGTAAATGGACTAAAAGTTAAAGAAAGAATATTTGATAAGAATGGAGAATTGATGGGCAAAATTTTATACGAGTACAAATAAATTATTTACTGTGTTTTTTAGTTTTGCTTTTGGGCTTTTTTACAACTTCCACTTTTACTTTTGCAACGCCCCTGCTGATATAATTTAATTGCGTTGCCGCTGCCCTTGTTAAATCAACCAGCCTTTTCATTTTGGGATGTAATCGGTCATTGGTTTTTACAATAACCCATTTCCCATTTTTTAAATTAGTTACTTTTATCCAGGTTCCCAGAGGCAGTACATTACATGCAGCGGTGAATTTTTCCTGACTAAATATTTCACCATTGGCGGTTCGCTTTCCAATAAATTTATTTCCGTAAAAACTTGCCAGGCCATAAATAGTTTTTTCAGAGGCATCAGGCTTAATCTCTTCTACCTTTTGAGCAACGTCTGCTTTTAAAGAATCTTTCTGTATACTTTCACTTTGAGCAAATGAAAAATGAGTTATCCCTAATGATAAGATAACCAGAAATACATTGCGAAATGATTTTAGAAAATTTTGAATTTTAGACATAAATTTAATTTGCATTATTTACCAACGAAATAAGTCTCAATCAAACGTTTGTCATCATCGTAGATATCATCATAAAATTTGACTTTCCCATTTTCTCCCTCACAACTAATATAACGAATAAAAAGTGGAATTCTAAATTTTACGGCTATTTTATGTTTTTCCTTCCTTGAAATCCAGTTAGAAATTGAATCCGAATTGTACGTCAACTTATCTTCAACACTCAAATTCATGCTGTCGTTTTTTACAATAAAATTGGCAAGGCCTTGCCAGTCCTGAACTCTAACACAACCATGACTTAAGGCTCGCATAGTATTACTGAAAAAATATCGTTGATTGGTATCATGCAGATAAACATCAAATGGATTTTGGAAATTAAATTTAATAACACCCAAAGCATTTTTTTCGCCACTTCCTTGTTTGATCTGATAAGGAATTCCTTTCGAATATTTTGTCCAATTTACCGTCAAGGGATCAATCAATTCTCCTTTATTATCGTAAAGCGAAAGCCCTTTTTTGGAAAGATAATAAGGGTTCTTTTTTAAACCGGGAAGCATTTCCTTCTTAATAATACTGGCTGGAACTGTCCATGTTGGGAAAATAATAATTTCACTGATTTCGCTACTCAAAACCGGCGTTTGAGTAGTCGGTTTTCCACAAATAATTTTCGAAGTCATTCTCACCGTGTCATTATCATATACATTAAGTGTATAAGCGGGAAGGTTTACCCAAATGTATTTCAAAGGCATACTGTCTGGAAGCTGTTTATACTTATCCAATGTCATGAAAATCCTTTTCAGTTTTACTTGATCTGTGGCATTTAAATTTCTGATTAGCGAGCTTGATAATTTCCCATCAGCTTTTAATTTATTTTTAAGTTGATATTTTAAAATAACGGAAGCCAATGCTGCGGAATCCAATATTACAGTATCCTTCATTTTTAAATAACCGCTTTCTTTAAATCTTAATTGTAAATTATTAATAAATGAAAAAGAATCGACTTCGGATTTAAACTCGGTTGGATAATTCAAAAGCGTATATTGAACTGTATCCATATTTTTAATAAATGGAAGAATCGTTTTTTTTAATTCTGAATATGCTTTTATCTGAGGTTGTATAGCATTTAATACTGTTGCCGTAGTTTTTTCGCTGATATATTTTTTGAAATTTACATGAAAGAAATTATTGAATTTGGAGGTATCGTTTTTCCAGGAAGCACTGTCGTTAAGCAGTCTGCCTTGTTTTAAATCGCAGATGATATTCATAAAAGCATCTGTAAATAATAATTCTGCCTTCGACCAGGCCACAGCATCTTTTTTTTGTAGAGAATCTTCCGTCAATATTTTTTTCCATTTGAGGAGCGAACTATAATGATAATCATTTTTGAAAAGACCATCATTTATGGAGGTATCTAAATAACTCAATAACTGATCTGCAATTAAATTAAAATGTTGTGTATCGCTCCACACCGGAGCGTAATCTCTTTGGTAATAAAAATCTTCAACAACTTTGTAGAATTTTAATTGCAAACTGTCTTCAATGATTCCATTATTGTCTGTAGCAATTGATAAAGCAGATTTAATATTCTGTAAAACATATTCATTCATCCCTATAGGATTTTCAACAATTTCCTTGCTCCTCATTTTATCGGACGAATGATTACAGGATAAAAATAAGAATGCAATAAACGGAAATATTAATGAAATGGATTTACTTTTGTAACGCATATGATGAGGTAAAAGCCTTTTGCAATCAAGATGCCATTAAATTATAAATACAAGTTAATGATTAGACATTTCATTTTCAATTTTTGTTTCCACATTTTGTTGTTGAATGTCGCAATGTCTTTAAACTGTGATTCTTTACCCAACTCATACGGACTGCTGGTGTTGAATCAAAATGCCGAACTGGCAAAAGAAGTAAAATCTTCGGAAACCAATGCCATGGTAGATATCCGCAAAACCATTCCGGGTATTTTTATTGATATAAAATATGCAACAACAGACAATTTTACCCATGTAAAACTCTATCCCCCGATTACAACAACTTTTATGAGGGCCCCAGCTGTTAATGCATTAAAAAAAATTCAGGAAGAACTCGGCAAACAAGGCCTATGCCTGAAGATATGGGATGCGTATCGCCCGTATTCAATTACTGAAAAAATGTGGGATCTGATAAAAGACGATCGATATGTAGCTGATCCTAAAAAAGGCAGCGGGCACAACAGAGGAATTGCTGTTGATCTTACTATAATCAGAATAAAAGACCAATCAGAACTTGACATGGGAACGGGTTACGACAATTTCACCGATAGCGCTCATCAAGATTACAAAAATCTATCTGAAACAGCATTAAAAAACAGAGAACTTTTACGTTCAACAATGTTGGCTAATGGTTTTAAAATATTCGAAACCGAATGGTGGCATTATTTCTGGGGTGAAGGAAATTTTTCTGCTTTGGATTTTTCTTTTGATGAACTTAATAAAATGGCTAAAAAAAATCACTGATAAAATAGGTAAAAAGATAACAGACGGGTAACCATAAAATACACCAATGAATTATTATATTATTTCAGGAGAAGCCAGTGGAGATTTACATGGGAGCAATCTCATAAAAGAGTTGCGCAAAATAGATACTGAAATAAACATTCGTTGCTGGGGTGGAGATTTGATGCAACAATCAGGAGCAACACTAGTGAAACATTACCGCAACTTGGCTTTCATGGGATTTACAGAAGTAATTAAAAATCTTCCTACCATTTTAAAAAACATTTCCTTTTGCAAAAAAGATATTACTGCTTTCAATCCCGACGCCTTAATTCTTATTGATTATCCTGGATTTAATCTCAGAATTGCAAAATGGGCCAAAAAACAGGGCATAAAAGTAATCTACTATATTTCACCCCAGGTTTGGGCATGGAAAGAAAACAGAGTACACCAAATAAAAAAGAATGTCGATAAAATGCTCGTTATCCTTCCTTTCGAAAAAGCATTTTATCAAAAGTGGAATTATCATGCAGAATATGTTGGACATCCATTGGTAGAAGTCATCAACCATTTCATTGAAAATAACAAGCATAATAAAAATCCCTGGGAACAAAAAAAAGTCATTGCTTTATTACCCGGAAGCCGCAAGCAGGAAATTCTAAAAAAACTTCCCATTATGCTTTCTGTTTCAAAGCATCTACCCGATTACCATTTTGTAGTAGCTAAAGCGCCAGGGTTGGAAGAAAGTTTCTATGATGAAATAATGAGTCCCTATCTTAATGTTTCTATGGTAACCAACAGAACTTATGAGCTACTGCTTCATTCACAGGCCGCATTGGTAACAAGTGGAACCGCTACTTTGGAAACCGCCTTATTTGGAGTGCCTGAAATTATTTGCTACAAAGGAAATAACATTTCTTATCAAATTGCCAAAAGTTTGATTAAAATAAAATTCATTGGATTGGTAAATCTGATTATGGGAAGAGAAGTCGTAAAAGAACTGATTCAACATGAACTTACCCTTCAAAATATACTTGCTGAACTGAATTTAATTTTAAATGATACCGCAAAGCAACAAAAAATAAAATCTGATTATACAGAACTTAAACAGATATTGAGTGAAGGTGGGAATGCATCAAAAAATGCAGCAGCGATAATCGTTGATTTTCTAAAATAAATTATTTGCGAATAAACAGTTTAATAACAATAAAAATCATTGCAAGTAGAAAAAGCAAAATCGACAACCGATTAATTCCGTGCATATATTTCATCCATTGAGTTGGTTTTGCATTCGGATCCTTCTTTTTTAAAAATAAATATTCGGCAATTTGATTACGTATACTCATAAAAATAAAATATAAATTTATTAATTTCTCTGGCTCAAAATTATTGATGGATTTTTTGTTTCAATTTATTGAAATTTTTATAAAACCAATAAATGTGTATGCAAGCTATAACAACGTTGGTTACTATAACCGGATTCATGTGAGATAAATATCCATACACAACCCAAATCAAACAAGCTATAAAATTAACTACACGAAGGAATAACATTTTGTGAGATAGAAAAGAAAGCATAGTTACAGCAGTTGCTGACCAACCGATAAATTCATTCATAATTAATAGTATTATGGTATTCAATAAAAGTACAATTAACATAACTAAATTCAACTTAAAAATATTCAGCTAATTGCAATTCGTGCTAATTTCTAATTATAGTTTTACAAATAACAATTAATCAATACCCCCTTTCGAACA
>CANFGZ010000050.1 GCA_947446585.1 Chitinophagaceae bacterium
ATGATCCACCATATCCGGAAGAAAATAAATCAACAGATTAATCAATAAGATTAGGATAATTCCATTTTTTTCTTTCCTGGAAAAATAAAATACATGATGCTCTTTTATTTGCATGAATAAAAATAAAATTCATGCAAATAAATACAATGAGAAAAAAACGTAAATATCAGCAGTTTATCACCTGGCCGTCAAAAGCGAGTTTTATTCCTTCGGGTAATTCACTGTTCACTTCCTGATGCTTGCCCATCTGATGGCTGATATGCGTAAAATAAGCTTTAGGTACTTTCAATTCATTTACGAGATCAACGGCTTCCTGTAAGTTAAAATGAGAGATGTGTTTTTCTTTTCGAAGGGTATTTAAAATAAGAATTTTACTGCCAATGATTTTTTGTTTTTCACTTTCTTCAATCCTATTGGCGTCTGTGATATAAGTAAAATCGCCAAAACGAAATCCAACAACGGGCATCTTTAAGTGCCATACAAAAATGGGGATAACGGGAATATCTCCAATTAGAAATTCGGTTTCAGGAATGTTGTGTAAATTAATTTCAGGAATGCCCGGATACCGAAATTCACTAAAAATATAACTGAACTCTTTTTTCAATGAAGCTTGTGTTAACTCATTGGCAAAAACATTCATCGGTTGCTGATGAAAATAATTAAATGCTTTGATGTCATCCAGTCCTGCAACATGATCTTTGTGTGGATGAGTAAATAATACGCCATCTAATTTCTTTACTTCTTCCCTCAGCATCTGTGTTCGAAAATCAGGAGTAGTATCCACAACAATTGTGGTATTGTCGGATGAGACCAGAATACTGCTTCTTAATCTTTTATCTTTTTGATCCTGAGAAATACATACTTCACAGTTGCAGGCAATCATAGGCACGCCACCACTGGTGCCGGTTCCCAAAAATTTGATTGTTAATGAAGGAACAAACATGAATGCAAAATAATAAAAGGAATGTAAAAGAAGTCAATTACTTGTGAATCTCCATAGTCATCAATTCTTCATATAGCTTCTGACTCTCGTGTGTGAGATCGTCGATATTTAAATTAAGAAGAGGCAATAAATCAATTAAGGTATTAATCCTCCCTTCTGTTGGTAAAAATTTATTCAATACCACCACTTTCTTCTCTTGTAAAATACAATAACCACTCTGAAAAGTACCTCTCTCATAACGTATAATATATCCTCCATCTTCAATTACTCTTTCTACTTTATCCAGTGAATTTTGAGTGTATTTCATGTTTACAATTTTATTAGTACATGCAACTTCATTTAAATAACTGTCAATCGAAAATTATTTTTTCAACAATCGTTGATAAATAATTATTTAGATGACATTCTGATAACGGGAATAATCATCTCCTCGAGACTTATCCCTCCATGCTGAAAGGTGTTTTTGTAATAATTCACAAAATGATTGTAGTTGTTGGGATAACATAAAAACAAATCACCTTTTGCAAAAATGTATGATGAATTTACATTAGGAACAGGCAATCCTGCCTCTTTAGGATCTCTGAATGCCAAAACATCTTTTGGTTCATAATTTAAATTTCTGCCATGTTTATATCTGAGATTGGCTGTAGTTTGCTTGTCACCAATCACTTTTACAGCAGATTTCACTCTGGTACTTCCGTGATCTGTAGCTACAATAAGATTGATATTTTTTTCGGAAATTTTTTTTAAGGCCTGATGAAGCGGACTATGTTCAAACCAGCTAGCAGTTAAACTCCTATAACTGGTTTCATCTCCTGCCAGCTCTTTCAATACCTCCATTTCTGTTCGGGCATGGCTTAGCATATCCACAAAATTGTAAACAATAACATTAAAATCATTTTGCAATAAATTATGCATATTGTCCACAAGTTTTTGCCCATCCTGATTATTGGTAATTTTTGTATATGAAAATTTGATATCGCTCTTGCCTAGTTTTTTAAGATTAGCTCTCAAGAACTCTTCTTCGTATAAATTCTTTCCGCCTTCCTCATCGTCATTCTTCCACTGTGATGAAAATTGTTTTTCAATTTCTATAGGTAACATTCCAGCAAATATGGCATTACGGGAGTACTGAGTTGCTGTAGGTAAAATTGAATAAAAAGTTTCTTCTTCATGAATGCGGAAACTTTCGGCAAATATGGGCTGAATGGTTTTCCACTGGTCGAATCTTAAATTATCAATCAACACAAAAAACAAAGGAACTCCTTTTTGTAAATGAGGAAGCACTTTGAATTTTAATAAATTATGACTCATGATAGGCCCGTCTATACTTTTGGGGGAAACCCATGACGCGTAATTTTTTGAAATGAATTTAAAAAATTCTGTATTGGCTTCCTGTTTCTGTGAAAAGAAAACTTCCTGCATTTCAGGACTATCACTTTTTTGAATTTCAAGTTCCCAGTAAACCAGCTTTTTGTATATATCCATCCATTCCTGATAATTCAGATTTCCACTCAGCGCCATAAAAAGGCTATTGAATTCTTGTTGATAAGCTGAAGTAGTTTTCTCTGCCACTAATCTTTTATTGTCAATCAGTTTTTTTAAACTCAACCAAACCTGATTAGGATTAACCGGTTTAATTAAATAGTCGCTGATCTGGCTTCCTATAGCATCATCCATTATATTTTCCGCTTCGTTTTTTGTAATTAAAACTACCGGAAGGTTATTGTTGATCTCTTTAATTTGCTGCAATGTTTGCAGTCCGGTAATGCCGGGCATCGTTTCATCAAGTAATACCACATCAACAATATTGTCTTTTACATACTCTACAGCATCAAATCCATTAGTTTTAGTTTGTACCTGATAACCTTTGTTTTCCAGAAACATTATTTGCGAATTCAGGCTTTCTATTTCATCATCAACCCAAAGGATTTTCGCTATACTCATAATTTTAAGTTTAGAAGTTAAATGAGATTAATTGAATTAAATGTATTTTTAAAAGAAGGATTTCTTACAATCTATACAAATTTAATTTTTTAACCCAATGGTTTGTAGCTTTGTTAAGGAATCTATTTTGATTTAACACATCATTCCCAATTTAATCATATTTAATGCGATTTCATAAAATAATAAATGATCCGGTTTACGGATTTATCACCATTGATGATGAATTGATTTATAAAATAACCTCACATCCTTATTATCAGAGGTTGAGGCGTATCCATCAAATGGCTATGGCTCATTTGGTTTATCCGGGTGCCGTTCACACCAGATTGCATCACTCTTTAGGCGCTTATCACCTGATGAGATCTGCACTTCATGAACTTTTATTAAAAGGTGTTGATATTACTCCAGAAGAACAACAAGCAGCGAAGATTGCTATTCTGCTTCATGATATTGGCCATGGACCTTTTTCTCATGCTCTTGAACATGTTCTTGCTGAGCACCTGCGCCATGAGGAACTTTCCCTTATGCTGATCAAAGAACTCAATAGAGAATTTGATGGCAAACTTCAAATGGCTCTGGATATTTTCACCAATGTATATCCCAAAAAATTTCTTAACCAGCTCATCAGTAGTCAGCTGGATGTTGACAGAATGGACTACCTCACCCGTGACAGTTTTTTTACCGGTGTTAATGAAGGCGTTATTGCCTACGACAGAATCTTAAAAATGCTGACCGTTCATAACGGCGAATTGATGGTAGAAGAAAAAGGGATCTATTCAATTGAAAAATTTTTAATCGCCAGGAGATTGATGTACTGGCAGGTATATCTTCATAAGACCGTTTTAAGTGCAGAACAGATGCTACAGCGCATTATCAAAAGAGCCAAACAAATCAGTGCTGAGTGTACAGGACCACTGAACAATTTTATTAATCAGCCAATTGCAGATGTAACGCTTGCTCAATTTTGCAGTATTGACGATTACGATGTGATGATGGCGATTAAACAATGGTGCAATCACTATGATGTTGTTCTATCTACATTATGCAAAGGAATTATTGACAGAAACCTGTTAAAGGTTAAATATTTTTCGGAGCCTGTAGCAAAAAGTTTACTGATTGAAAAAGCAGATGCAACGAAAAAGCAATTTAATTTGTCTGATGAAGAAGTAAAATGGCTTGTATTTAGCGGTGAGGCTTCCAGCAGTACTTATAACTTTGAAAATGAACACATTCATATTCTTTTCAAAGATGGAACCATAAAAGACATCACAGAAGTAGACAACGCATTGATAAACGAAAACCTCAGAGGCAAGGTTAAAAAATATTACATTTGCTATCCCAGATAGCCCAAAATAAAAGCTTGCCGATATAATATGCAATTCAGCGCTTCACAAATAGCCCAGATTATTAACGGAACGGTTGAAGGCAACCCCGATATAGTAGTGAATTCTTTTGGCAAAATAGAAGAAGCCCAATCCGGACAACTGGCTTTTTTAGCAAATCCCAAATACGAAGATTATTTATACACTACCAGGGCTTCTATAATCATCATCAGTAATACTCAGGAAATCAAAAAAGAAATCAACTCAACTCTTATACGAGTTCCTGATGCTTATTCAGCCTTTGCCATTTTACTGGATAAATACCAGCAAATAAAAGCACATTTGCTTACCGGAATTCAGGAGCCCGTTTTTATTCATGCCACGGTAAAAAAAGGCGAAAATATCTTTATTGGTGCTTTTGCATATTTGGGAGAAAATGTTATTATTGGCAATGCTTCAAAAATTCACCCTGGTGTATATCTTGGAAATAATGTAACTATTGGTGAGAATTCTATCATTCACCCTGGAGTAAAAATTTATCATGATTGTATAATAGGATCCGGAGTGGTCATTCATGCCAACACCGTTATTGGTAGTGATGGATTTGGATTTGCGCCACAGACTGATGGCTCTTTAAAAAAAGTACCACAGATTGGAAATGTGATTATTGAAGACTTCGTTGAAATTGGATCTAATACTACTATTGACCGTGCTACAATTGGAAGCACCATCATTCGTTCGGGTGCTAAACTCGATAACCTCCTACAGATTGCGCATAATGTTGAAGTAGGAAATAATACGGTAATCGCTGCCCAAACAGGCATAAGCGGCAGTACTAAGATTGGAAAAAATGTGATGATTGGTGGGCAAGCTGGTATCGTAGGACATATACAAATTGCTGATGGAACTAAAATTAATGCTCAGAGTGGAGTGAGTAAAACAATAAAATTACCCAATACAGCGGTTACCGGCTCGCCTGCATATGATTATACATCTGCTTTAAGGAGTCAGGCAATAGCAAAAAACTTGCCTCAACTCGAAAAAAGACTGAAAGATCTCGAAGAACTTGTTAAACGCTTACAAAACAATCAATAAGGTTTCCTCCAAATCACTTCTTGTGACTCAAGGCTGATATTTTTGGAATATCTTTGCCGAAATTCAAAACTAGTATGGATAAGAATTTTAACCCCGACAGGCAACACACATTAGCGGAATCTATTAGCATTTCCGGAACGGGCTTGCATACCGGGATTAATGTAGATATGACTTTGCGACCAGCGAATCCTGGCTTCGGCTATCAATTCCAAAGAACCGACTTGCCCGGAACACCCGTAATAAAAGCAGATTGCGATTTGGTTACAGATACGTCAAGAGGTACCACACTGGAACAAAATCAAGTAAAAGTTAGCACTGTAGAACACATCCTGGCTGCATTAGTGGGTATGGGTGTTGATAATTGTTTGATTGAAGTAAACGGCCCAGAAATTCCAATCATCGATGGAAGCAGCAGCCCTTTTGTTGAAATCATTGAACAGGTAGGTGTTGTTGAGCAAGATGCCGCTAAGGCATGGTATACCATCGATACCAATATTACTTTTTACGATGAAAAGAAAAGAGTGGAGATGACTGCTCTTCCTGCTACTAATTATGAAATTACCACACTTATTGATTTCAATAGTTCTGTTTTGGGCACTCAACATGCAAGCCTGAAAAACATGCGTGATTTTAAACCAGAAATAAGTCCTTGCCGCACTTTTTGTTTTCTTCACGAACTGGAAATGTTATTGGATAACAATCTTATTAAAGGCGGCGACATCAATAATGCTATCGTTGTAGTTGATAAGCCTATAAATAAATCGGAAATGGAGCGTTTGGCAAAAGCGTTTGGCAGAACAACTGTTGAAGTAAAAACTGAAGGCTACTTAAATAACCTTGAATTACATTTTCCTAATGAGCCTGCAAGACATAAGTTACTAGATGTAATTGGTGATTTAGCTTTAATTGGCTACCCTATCAAATCACATATCATTGCCAACAGGCCCGGACATAGTAGCAATGTGGAGTTTGCAAAGAAAATCAAACAATATATAAAGAAGAACAAACATACCAAAGACGTTCCTGTTTATGACCCAACACGTCCTCCGGTGTATTCTTTACAACAAATCGAAAAAACACTTCCTCACAGATATCCTTTTTTATTGGTTGATAAAATTGTTGAACTCAGCGACACTTGTATTGTGGGAATAAAAAACGTTACTTTCAATGAGTTTTTCTTTCAAGGCCATTTCCCAGGAAACCCTGTGATGCCGGGCGTTTTACAAATAGAAGCCTTGGCACAAACGGGAGGAATCCTTTGCATCAACACCATGCCCGAAGGAGATTACGACACTTATTTTTTAAAAATAGACAATTGTAAATTCAAGCAAAAAGTAGTACCTGGAGATACTATGATATTGAAGATGGAATTGATTGAACCCATAAGAAGAGGTATTTGTGTAATGAAAGGCAGTGTTTATGTTGCCAATAAACTCTGTACTGAAGGTGAGTTTACGGCTCAACTGGTTAAGAGAAATTAATAAGGGCATTTAGTACACTAAACCATAAATGCTATAATTAACGCATAGATTTTTTGAAATAAAACTATAAAATGATTCATCCACACACATACATACACCCCAATGCGAAAATCGCAACCAATGTGAAGATTGATCCATTTAGTGTGATACATCACAATGTGGAAATTGGTAGCGGCACCTGGATTGGAAGTAATGTTACCATTATGGAAGGCGCCAGAATTGGCAACAATTGCCGTGTTTTTCCAGGAGCAGTTATTGCAGGTATTCCACAAGATTTAAAGTATGAAGGAGAAAATACAACCGTTGAAATCGGAAACAATACTACCATCAGAGAATTTGTAACCATCAACAGAGGAAGCAAAGACAAATGGACAACCAAAGTTGGCGACAATTGCCTTATTATGGCTTACAGTCATATTGCACACGATTGTATCATTGGCAACAATTGCATCATGAGCAACAATACACAAATGGCAGGACATGTAAGCCTTGGTGATTATTCCATTTTAGCAGGTATGTGTGCTGTACATCAGTTTGTGCAGATTGGGCAACATGCATTCGTAGCCGGTGGATCTTTAGTTAGTAAAGATGTACCGCCTTATATAAAAGCAGGACGTACGCCTCTGAGTTATGCCGGCGTAAATTCGGTTGGATTAAAACGCAGAGGGTTTTCTCTCGACAGAATAAATCATATTTTAGACATCTACAGAATCATTTACAACAAAAACCTCAATACTTCTCAGGCCTTGAATTTCATAGAAGAAGAATTAGCGGCTACAGATGAGCGGGATGAGATTGTAACCTTTATCCGCGAGAGCGGCAGAGGAATCATCAAACGCTTCAGTAAAGGAAGTATGGATGACGAATAGTTTTTATCAATGCAAATAACTTTAACCAATAGCGGCAAACGATTCAATAGAGAATGGATTTTTCGTGGAATGGATTTTGTTTTTTTCTCCGGAAAAAGTTATGCCATAACAGGCGCTAATGGTTCTGGAAAATCAACTCTGTTACAGGTATTGGCAGGTGCTCTTATGCATAGTGAAGGAAAAATCATATACTCCGCAGAAAATAATATCCGTATTTCCGAAGAGGCTGCTTATCAAAATATTTCCATCGCAGCTCCTTATCTTGATTTGATTGAAGAAATGACAGGTACAGAATTTTTACAATTTCATTCCACATTCAAAAAATTATCCAAAACCATTCCAGATATATTATCCACTGTTGGGCTTCATGAAGCTGCATATAAACAAATCAGATATTACAGCAGCGGAATGAAACAAAGATTAAAACTGGCCCAGGCATTTTTTAGTGTTACTTCTGTTTTACTTCTCGACGAACCCACCACCAATCTAGATATTCCAGGCATCAATCTTTATAAAGAACTCATTCAAAATTATTCAAAAAACAGACTGGTTATTGTATGTAGCAATGACAAGAATGAATATGATTTTTGTGAGACAGTGATTCCAATTGAAGACTATAAATAAGTTATGCTTTTGGTCGCTGTGATTTTTTTGAGATTGTGTTTTTAGTGTCAAACTATTTAAGCACACGATACAAAAACCCCTTACAGGAGACATTGCTGGGAAAGTATATAAAACATAATCAACTTATCCATTGGGGGGATCGAGGGGGCATCCTACCTCCTGCTTGCAATCAGCAAATTCAAATCTGTATATTTTAAATCAAATCTTTCACTTAGGAAAAAATTCGTCAAACTTCCCTTAAACAAATAAATACCGCTGCGGATATTCATTTTGTGCCAGATGATATTGTCAATGCCACCATCTTCACCGGTTTCGAGGAGTAATGGCATTAATACATTGCTTATGGCCTGTGAAGCTGTACGCGCAAATCCGCTGGGTATATTAGGTACACAATAATGTATCACGTCATATTTGGTAAAAATTGGATTCTCATGAGAAGTCACCTGACTGGTTTCAAAACAACCGCCATGATCAATACTTACATCTACAATCACAGAACCAGGCCTCATATTGCTTACCATGATTTCAGATACAACTACAGGTGTTCTTCCTGATGCACCACTTAGCGCGCCGATTGCCACATCACAAGTCTTTAATTGTTTACTCAAAATTTTTGGTTCAATTACCGAGGTCCACATTCTAACTCCAATATTATTTTGTAAACGTTTCAGTCTGTAAATGCTGTTATCAAAAACCTTTACACTTGCCCCCATAGCCAGTGCAGTTCTTGCTGCATATTCACCAACGATACCGGCACCAATGATGATGACTTTTGTTGGTGGAATTCCACTGATACCTCCTACCAAAACACCTTTGCCATTATTAGCATTGCTTAAATACTGACCAGCAATCAGCATGATGGCACTTCCGGCGATCTCGCTCATACTTCTCACGATTGGATTATGTCCGCTATCATCTTTAAGATTTTCGAAACTTATCGCCGTAACTTTTTTCTCCATCATCTTTTCAAGAATAGCTTTCTTCATTATGGCCATGTGAATAGGAGAAATGATGGTGGTGTCGGGTTTAAGCAATTCGCAATCTTCCTCACTTACGGGTGCGCTTTTCACAATGATGTGGCAATTGAAAATTTCTTTTTTATCATAAACAATTTTCACTCCAGTTTCACTGTAATCTTTATCGCTGTAGTTAGAACCCTTTCCTGCATTGGATTCCATGATTACTTCATGTCCATTTGCAATCAGTACACCTGCGCCTTCCGGTGTTAGCGCAATCCTGTTTTCATTGAAAGAAGTTTCTTTGGGAATACCAATGGCTAATGATTCTCCTTTAGGTTTTACATCGAGTTTTTCTTCCAATGTTTCATAAGAAAATGAAGAGGAAACGAAAGGTTTTGATGTGGCCATAATGTAAATGCTATTTTTTTTTCCACAAAGGCACTAAGTAACTAAGAAACACGAAGTTTGATTAGGCAATTAGTAGTTGTGGTTGTTAGTTTAGTGTTAGAACTTATTTTGTTATTAAAGAAGTAACAATTGAACAATTTACAACTTTAATTTTATGTTTCGTGTGTCTGAATCAATAGTATTTATATAAACATGTATGATATCCGATGAAAAAATTCCCGGAGCTTTTTCTGGCCATTCTACAAAACAGTAATTGCCGGAATATAAACAATCTTCGACTCCGGCAGCAATAGCTTCAACCTCATCTTTTAACCGATACAAATCAATGTGATAAATAGATTTGCCGGAATCCTGAACATACTCATTAATTATGGAAAATGTAGGACTGCTCAAGCCGTTCCGGACGCCCAATAGCATACAAACAGTATTGATAAAAGTAGTTTTACCTGCACCCATTTCTCCATGAAAAGCAAAACATTTTGAGGTGCCTACTTTATCAAGAAACCATTTTGCTGTATTGCTGATTTCTGTCAGCTTGTAATTGAACTCCATAATGCAAAGATATTTTCATAATTAGTAACAAGTGTAGAATATTTAAAAGATAATTTTGTGATATGGAAAAAATCGACTGGCAAGTAGAAGGCATGACCTGCAGTAACTGTGCATTAAGCATCAATAAATTTTTGCTGAAAAAAGGCATGCAGGAAGTAAATGTAAATCCTATTGATGGAAAATTAACGTTTATCAATAACACTCAAACTGATTTAGAAAAAATAAAAATCGGCATAGCAGAACTTGGATATAAAGTGGTTTCAGAAAATAATGCTGTAGCTGAAAAAAAGAAATGGCTTCATAATAATAAGCAACGTTTTTTATTCACCCTTCCATTTACAGCTATCCTAATGTTGCACATGTTACATCGCTGGTTGCCGGTGCATTGGTTAAGTAACCCCTGGTTACAAATGGTTTTATGTTTGCCTGTTTTTTTGGTTGGAATGTATTTTTTTGGAAGAAGTGGATTCAAAAGTTTGAAGACTGGCGCTCCAAACATGAATGTATTGGTATCACTTGGCGCATTATGTGCATTCGTATACAGCTTGGTGGGTACCTTGTATTTTCAAAACAATGATTATCTCTTTTTTGAAACCACCTCATCAATTATCACATTAGTATTTTTGGGAAATTACTTGGAAGAAGCCACATTGAAGTCCACACAAAAAGCATTGCAATCTTTAGTTAAATCACAAAAAGTAATGGCTAACATGATTGCTTTTGATGACAAACATGAAGAGCAAATATTTCCCATTGAAAACACACAACTCAAAACCGGTGATTTAATTTTAATTAAAACCGGCGAACAAGTACCTGTTGATTGCAAAATTTTATGGGGCGATTGTTTAGTTAATGAAGCCATTATTACAGGTGAAAGTATTCCATTAAACAGAACTAAAAAAGATATTTTAATTGGCGGCAGTATACTCGAATCCGGAACAATTAAAGCGCAGGTAACCGCCGCAGGAAAAGACACGGTATTATCGGGGATTATACAAATGGTGCAAACCGCACAAGCCCAAAAGCCTCCTATGCAAAAACTCGCCGATAAAATCAGTGCAGTTTTTGTTCCGGTAGTAATCGGAATTTCTTTGATTACTTTTTTATTGAATTATTTTTTATTTCATACGGCTTTTGATCAATCCTTAATGAGAGCTATCGCTGTGCTGGTTATTTCCTGTCCTTGTGCAATGGGGCTCGCCACACCTGCAGCTATTTCAGTAGGATTGGGTCGTGCCGCAAAAAAAGGCATCTTGTTTCGCAACGCTTCAAGTCTGGAGTCATTTAAAAAAATAAAACAAATCGTATTTGACAAAACCGGAACATTGACAACCGGCAGTTTTACAATCAGTAATTTTCGTACAACTATTGATGAAAATTTATTTAAGTCGATTGTTTTTTCTCTGGAAAAATATTCTAATCACCCCATTGCAAAATGCATTTTTAATGAATGGAAAAATAACGATCTCATAAACTGGAAAAAAGTTGAAGAAATAAAAGGTGTTGGTATCAAAGGCGAAGACAGCCAAGGAAATATTTTTGAGGCCGGTGCAAAAACAATTCTGAGCAATAACGCTAATGAAACATCACATAATATTTATGTTTTAAAAAATAAGGAACTCATAGGTTGGCTAGACGTAAAAGATGAAATCAGATCTGAAGCCAAAAATGTTGTGCAATGGTTCAACGAAAACAACATCAATACGATTATGCTAACCGGCGATATGCAATCAAAGGCCGATGAGGTAACTTGGGCACTTGGTATCAAAAAAGTATATGCCGAAAAAACACCTGCTCAAAAAATGGAGATTATAGATCACCTCAATAAAGAGTTGCCCACAGCCATGATTGGAGATGGAATCAATGATGCGCCCGCATTAGCAAAAGCAACCGTCGGAATTTCACTAAGCGATGCCAGTCAGTTGGCTTTGCAACATGCAGATTTGGTACTGATGAACCAGGGGCTGACTAATTTACCTGAAGCACTTGGACTTGGCCGCCATACTTTTATAACAATTAAAAAAAATCTTTTCTGGGCATTTGCCTACAATATTGTGGCTATTCCAATTGCAGCGGCTGGTTTTCTTACTCCCACTTTTTCAGCATTGGCGATGGGATTCAGCGATGTAATGCTTGCCATAATTTCTCTTCACTTGTTTGTAAAAAAGGTTTTTTAACTTCAATGTTCATTTCTTTAAATTTTGAGTGAAAGTTTATCCATATTAAAGAAATATTGGGGGCATGATCAGTTCAGGCCTTTGCAGCAATCTATTGTAGATGCTGTGATGAAAAAAAAGGACGTATTAGCATTGTTACCAACCGGAGGTGGAAAGTCTGTTTGCTTTCAGGTTCCGGCGATGATGATGGATGGCTTGTGTATTGTTGTGAGTCCGCTGATCGCGTTAATGAAAGATCAGGTGGAAAATTTATCAAAGAAAGGAAT
>CANFGZ010000051.1 GCA_947446585.1 Chitinophagaceae bacterium
ATTTTACCCAATACCATTTAATAGTTTGCTATTTTTACTACCCCTAAATCAGAGCCATATGACAAATAATATCAAGTGCCCTAATTGTGGCAATGTATTCGACGTTGAAAACGTGCTTTCTGCCGATATCGAAAAAAAAATCCAAAAAGAATATCAGGAAAAATTAAATCTATCCTTATATAAAATCGAAGCCGATAAAAAAAAGCTCGAAGAAGACCAGAAAAATTTTGAAGAAAAAAAGAAAAAAGAAAATGAAATATTCTCCGAAAAACTAAAAACAGAAGTCGCAAAAATTGAAATAGAAAAAGAAGCAGAAGTAACAAAAAAAATAGAAGCCAATTTTGAAAATAAAATAAAAATGCTTCAAGATTCAAATACAGATGCCGCTAATAAACTTAAAGAAGCCAGAGAGAAAGAACTCATTTTTCTTCAGAAAGAACAGGAACTACAAAATAAAGAAGCAGAACTCGAAATCACCATTCAAAAAAAACTGCAACAGGAAAGAAATCAACTGACAGAAACCATCAGAACCCAGGAACAAGAGAGAAATTCTGTGAAAGAAGATGAATTGAACATGCGCATGAAAGAGCTGGAAAAACAATTGGATGACCAGAAAAAACTCGCTGAAGAAATGAAACGCAAAGCAGAACAAGGCTCGATGCAATTGCAAGGCGAAGTACAGGAACTAGCGTTAGAAGAATTATTAAGAAATCAATTCCCTTTTGATAAAATTGAAGAAGTAGGCAAAGGTGTAAAAGGCGCCGACTGTATCATGATCATCAGAAATCATAATGGTCAGGAATGTGGCAAAATAATTTTTGAAAGTAAAAGAACTGAAAACTTTGCCGGCGACTGGATTGATAAATTAAAAAATGACATGTTATCACAGAATGCTGATATCGCTGTAATTGTAACCAAAACAATGCCTAAAGAACTCGATCAGTTTGGCGAAAAAAATGGTGTTTACATTTGTAATTTTAAAGAAGTCAAAAGTCTAACCGTCGTTTTAAGAAATGCCATTTTAAAAATATCAGAATCTAGAAAAAGCCAGGAAAACAAAGGAGAGAAAATGGTTTCATTATATAATTATCTTACCAGTCAGGAATTTATGGGCAACTGGAATGCCATGAGAGAAGGATTCAAAAACTTAAGAGGCATGTTGCAAAAAGAGAGAGAAGATTTTGAAAAAAACTGGAAGAAAAAAGAAAAACAAATCGATTTGATTATCCAAAATTCATTGCAAATTTCTGGTTCGATGGAAGGAATCGCTTGTCAGGATACAATAAATATGCAACTAAATGATGATGAAGTGGATAATCTGTTAGAAAACTAAGTCTATCTGATTTATTTTTATTGTACTTTCATTTTTTACCTATTAACCCAATTAAAAGATTTTATGAGAAAAGTCGTCTTTTTACTAATTACACTATTGTGCGGTAATATTCTTTTTGCACAACAATCTTACACACTAAAAGTCACTGATGCGCAAACAGGAAAGGCTATTCCTAATGCCTCCGCTATTAACAACTCCAATAAAAAAGGTGAAATCGGAGACAATGACGGAAACATTACCATTACAGCCACTCAAGGCCAAACGATTGAAATCAGTTGCGTTGGTTTTAAATCTGCTACCGTAAAACTAGGTTCCAGTGCTACCATGACCGTTTCTTTAGAATCCAGCTCTACAGAAATGATTGATGTAGTAGTATTAGGGACTCGTGGAAAAGGAAGAATTAAAACAGAAACTGCTGTACCTGTAGATGTCATAAAAATCAACCAAACAGGAATGCCTACCGGAAGAATGGATCTTACTTCGGTATTAAATATGGCTGCTCCTTCTTTCAATTATAACAAACAAACAGGCGCCGATGGTGCTGATCATATTGACCTGGGAACATTAAGAGGCTTAGGGCCCGATCAAACACTTGTATTAATTAATGGCAAAAGAAGACATAACACCGCTTTTGTAGCGCTGTTTGGAACCCGAGGAAGAGGCAATTCTGGTACTGACCTTAACGGTTTTTCTCAATCCGCTGTAGACAGAATTGAAATCTTAAGAGATGGAGCTTCAGCACAATACGGCTCTGATGCGATGGCCGGTGTAATGAATATTATTCTTAAAAAAGATGTAAACAACTGGACGATTAACACAGGATGGGCAGGAAACTATGACGATAAATATAATGCTCATAAAACCAAAGGATCCAATCAATATTATTATGGTAATCCTATAGACGGTGGCACTTATACGTTTTCTGCTAATCATGGAATCAAACTCAATAACTATGGCGGATTTCTAAATATTTCTTTGGATTATCTGAATCAGGCAAAAACCTTCCGCCAGGTTGCTGATACCAATGTTGCTACAAATACCGATGCAATGCCAATGAATTTATTCAGAAGAGCTTTTGGAGATGGCTCCGTTTCAACAATCGGATCGATGTTCAATATGGAAATCCCAACCAGCGCGTCAAAGAACACTACAGTTTATGCATTTGGCGGATTCAATAACAAGGCATCTGACGCATATGCCTACACTAGAAACTACAGCTGGAACCCTCAACGCTTTCCAGTAGACGCTCAGGGAAACTTGATTTTCGATTCAAATATTATGCATGTTGCAGATGACGGCGAAACTTATTACAACCCTCACATTCAAACCAAAATCAATGATATTTCTTTGGCCGCTGGCTTAAGAGGCTATCTTGCTAAAGGTTGGTCTTGGGACTTGAGTAATGCAATTGGAAAAAATGATTTTCATTACTATGGTGACAAAACATACAATGCTTCTATGATTCTTATTCCAGGAGTACAAAGACAAACTCATTTCGATGATGGAGGATTTAATTTCTTACAAAATACAACCAATCTTGATTTCAGTAAATCATTTCCAAAAATTGCAGAAGGCATGAATTTAGGCCTTGGTGCTGAATTCAGATATGAGAACTATCAGATTTATAAAGGTGAAGAAGCTTCTTATTCCAATTATCATCCAACACCTATCCCCTATGCAAATTTAGGTGGCGATTCAGCAACTGCAGCAACTGGTGCTCAGGGATTCCCGGGATTCAGCCCTAATGATGTGATTAATGCTACCAGAACAAATCTAAGTTTATATGCAGACGCTGAATTGAAAGCGACTGATAAACTCTTAATTGATGGAGCCGTAAGATTTGAAAATTATTCTGACTTTGGTTCTGTTGCTACTTTCAAATTGGCAAGCCGTTACAAAATTGCCAGCAACTTTAATATTAGAGGTTCAGTTAGTACAGGTTTCAGAGCTCCTTCATTACAACAAATTAATTTCAGTAATACATTGACATCTTATTATGGTGCACAATTGGTTCAATCAAGAATTGCGCGTAATGATGACGCAATTACAAAAGCAGCCGGTATTGATAAATTAAAACAAGAAACCTCTTTAAACAGCAGCTTGGGTTTTGCTTGGAAACCAATTAAAGGCTTGACAATTACTATTGACGGTTATATGGTTAAAGTAAAAGACAGAATCGTATTATCAGGCTTATTCTCATCTTCTGATGCTTCACTTCCTACTGCTTTGACCGATGCGATGAATGCTTTAGATGTGGCAACAACGCAATTCTTTTCTAATTCAGTAAATACAACCAATTACGGTGTTGATATCCTTGTTGATTACACTAAACAGCTTGGAATAAAAAAATCATTCAAAGCACTGTTAGCCGGTAATTTCCAATCCATGACAATCGACAAAGTAAATATTCCTGAAACCCTAAATGACAGTTATGTTCATCGTAAAACTTTCTTCAGCGACAGAGAAGAAGCGTTCCTGAAAGCATCAGCTCCCAATATGAAATTAAATCTGACTTTAGAATACAATATAAATAAATGGACAATCGGTTCTCATATTAACTACTTTGGAAAAATGAAAACATTAGGATTTGGCTGGACAGGATTGGCTAGTCAGGCTGGAACCGGCGGCCCTGGAGATCCTGCTATTTCAGGCAGTTTCACCGGTATTGATCCTTATGTTGATATTGATGGATACAGCGATGGTGTTCATGTTGCCAAAGAAGAATTTGTTTACAACGGAAAAGCGACTATCGATTTATATGGATCAGTTAAACTGAACAAAAAAGTTTCTTTATTCTTTGGAGTTGATAATGTACTAAATGTACATCCAAACTTTGCAGCTGTTAAGAACGCGCGTTATGAAGGTTTCGATAACGAAACTGGTGGCCAATGGGAATCAGTTCAAATGGGTTTCAATGGTCGCAGATTATTCAGCAAATTAGCTTTTAACTTCTAATCACTAACTCTTTAAATTCTAAAAAAAGCGTTTACTTTGTAAGCGCTTTTTTATTTGAAACCAACTTTTTTTTATGATGAAACAATTTTTCTCAGTACTAGCATTTGCCCTTTCATTTACTTTTACTTTTTCTCAAAACAAAATGATTGTTTTTCAAACAGACTTCGGATTGAAAGATGGCGCTGTTTCCGCCATGAAAGGCGTTGCTATGAAAGTAGATTCCTCTTTAAAACTATTTGACCTTACTCATGAAATACCCGCTTACAATATATGGGAAGCTTCTTATCGGCTGAATCAAACTGTTCCTTACTGGCCAACAGGCACTGTATTCGTTTCGGTTGTCGATCCCGGCGTTGGCACCAACAGGAAATCTGTTGTAATAAAAACTACAGCAGGTCATTTTTTAGTGGGGCCTGATAACGGAACCTTCACTTTAATAACCGAAACAGAAGGCATAGCCGAAGTAAGAGAAATAGATGAAGCGGTAAACAGAAGAAAAGGTTCTGAACAATCTTATACCTTTCATGGCCGTGACGTTTATGCATACACGGCAGCAAGACTGGCATCCGGAACGATAACCTTTGAACAAGTTGGAAAGCAGCTTCCTCAAAATGTAGAAAGAATCCCTTATCAAAAAGCAACACTTGATGGAAATATAATAAAGGGAAATATTCCAGCGCACGATGTTCAATATGGAAACATCTGGACAAACATTCCAGCTTCAATGATCAAAAAGCTAAATATCAACCCGGGCGTTTTTCTTAAGGTTACCATTTTTGAAAATGGCAAGCCTTTTTTTCTTGGCCGAATTCCATTCGCATCAACCTTTGGAGACGTTGCTATAGGCAAACCTCTAGCCTATTTGAACAGTCTGATGGAGCTTTCATTTGCGATTAATCAGGATAATTTTGCAGAGAAATTTCACATCAAAAGCGGCAGCAACTGGACTATTGAAGTCCGCATAAGCAAAAAAACTGACGATTAATTTTAGGATGTTTTTATAACGTAGCTTAGAATATTATCTTCTAACATAGCTGATTTTGCTGTAATTTCGACTTCGTTGTTTTTTCTAAAAAAACAATTAGAAATTACAGTTCCGTTGTTGATTTGAACGCTTTCAATACATAAATGCTTTTTGAAATCAATCAGCCCTTTTCCATACCATTTAAACATCGCTTCTTTAATACTCCAAATAATTGTTAGTTTTTCTGCTATTGAATAATCAATCGATGAAAACAACTCAAGTTCTTTTTCTGAAGTAAATTTATTTTTTATTTTTTCAATTCTCTGATCCGGTATTTCAATATCAATTCCAACATGTTCTGATTTAGAAATAATGGCTGCCCCAAAATTACCACAATGAGAAATAGAGAAATGAAAGTTATCATTTTCTATATATGGCTTACCTGAAGAACTAACCTTAATTAATTCTACAGGAAAATCAGGATCTAATGTTTTCAATATGAATCTTCCGGCTAAATGCTGCAAAAGTTTATGGGGATGAGTTATTTCTTTCTGCGCCGATACCTGCTCTAAAAAAAACTGTTCGTTCTCTTTTATCTGCCAAACGCCTATTTTTGCAGTCTCGTTGATATTTTGTTGATAAACCAATGGCATAAATAAATACGAAATGTACAAGTAAAAAATGAAAAAATTATTTTTACAAATAAACAAATAACTGCCGACAAATGATATTAAGTGACAAAAGAATAAAAGAAGAAATTGAGAAAGGAACAATAAAAATTGAACCTTATCAGGTTGAATGTCTTGGCAGCAACAGCTATGATGTTCATTTAGGAAAATATCTGGCTACGTATGAAAACGAAGAACTGGATGCCAAAAAACACAACACTATTACTCATTTTGAAATTCCTGAAGAAGGGATTCTGTTATTACCCACAAAGTTTTATCTGGGTGTAACCGAAGAATATACAGAAACTCATGCTCATGTACCCTTTCTGGAAGGCAAATCATCCACAGGTCGTCTGGGAATTGATATTCACGCTACTGCAGGTAAAGGAGATGTTGGCTTTTGTGGAAACTGGACACTTGAAATTTCTGTTAAACAGCCGGTAAGAGTGTATAAAGGAATGCCTATCGGTCAACTGATTTACTTTCCTGTTGAAGGAGAAATTGAAGTAAAATATAATCAGAAGAAAAACGCTAAATATAGTGGACAACACAACAGACCGGTGGAAAGTATGATGTGGAAAAACAGTTTTTAAATGGTAATTAATTCAGCCTCCAGATGCTGTAATTCAATACTGCTGCAAAACTTACCCAACATATATATGGCACCATTAACCATGATGCCGTTGAAGATATTTTTCCAAATGAAAAGATGGTCAGTAATATCATCACCCACATTACTGTAATATCTAAAAAAGCCCATCCGGGTTGTTTCCAATAAAAGAAAATCAAGGACCACATAAAATTGATGCTTAATTGCAGCAAAAACAAAGCAGCTGCTTCTTTCTTTAAATCTATCAAACAATCCGATTTCCAGATAAGATAGAAAGCAATGCCCATTAAGAAATAAAGCAAAGTCCATACCGGACCAAAAATCCAGTTGGGCGGATTGAACCAGGGCTTGTTGATATGAACATACCAGCCGGATATAGACGATGTTGTAAAATAACCACTTATCCCGCCAATAATTAACGGCAGCATAATGGAAATAATAAACTTAACAGCATTACTCATAACAATACATTGAATTCATTAAATATCGCCATTTTTTTTATAATAGGCAATGATATATCCTGTAACCTGATCATAACTCATCATCCCTTGAGGTTGCTGATTGGACCGGAGAAAAAAATCATAGATATTTGAAATCAAAGGCTCCATAATATTATGATGCGATTTATTGAATGTGATTAATTCCTGTATATCATTTTTAACAGCATCCGATAATAACTCACGATATTGTTTGGCCGAAGCAGAGTCCACACCATAAAGATTTCGATTAGCGTATAAAAACAAATCCAGATAAGCAGAATACAAAAACAAAGTATCTCCCGAAGAATGGGCAACAAGGAAAGCTACAAAATTGGCTTCATTTTCTTTTGCATAACCCAGCTGATGTGCCACTTCATGACAACAAACAAAAGGAAGCTGAAACTTTGGAACCGTAGTATTGATTTGAGCTTCTCCGGTAAACGGATTGTAATAGCCGGTAAACCCCCAGTAATTCCCTAGCCATCCCCATAACGATTTTTTAATAGATGGATTTGAGTAATTTAAAAAAGGGGAAATAGCATTTGCTTTATGATACGCGTTGATTGTGCCTGTAAATAAATGCTCGTCGTCGGGATATGCTCTTTTATTATTAACTAAAATTGATTTTGTATGGTTTGCTTTTTCAACGAGCAATTTGTTGATGTTGTTTAAATCCACATGGTTATATTGATCGGGGCTGAGATTTGTCTGTGAAGCAATTCCCTTTCTGTTGTAATTCAATCCCCAGAAAATATTAAATATGACATATATGCTTAGGCAGGTAATAAGTAGTTTCTTTATTAATCCCACTATTGAAAAGTCCTGCAATTTTCTGTTGATGATCCGGTATAAAAACAAGCAACCTTGCGCAATAATTACAAAAAACAAGATTCCATAAAGCAAATCTCCAATACTAAAGGGTAGCTTGCCGATTCCTGATCTTAGCAGTTCGGAGAATGAAACAAAAAAGCCATTGCTATAATTTTTCTCTACGCTGATTGCATTTCGACCGTAAAAATGAATCGTTGTAGAAAGAATAATCAGGGCAGATAATAAATAGTTCTTGTTTATCGACTTCATAATAAATTAGCTGATTATCAATCCCAAACCATTTTTGGGAGGATGAAAGTAAACCAATTTGCAGAAGAAATATCCATTAATTCAACGGCAATCGATTCTAATTTGAAGCAATTATCAATAAATATCCTTGTAAAGCTCTGATTATTGCAAGAATTAACTTACCTTTGCCCTCCTTTAAACTGAACGCAATGGCTAATAAAAGGGCTTTTGAGGTGGCTTTTGTAGGGTTAAAACCCGGCGTTCATGAGTTTAACTATGAGTTAGACGACAAGTTCTTTGCTGAAAGAGGCACTCCGGATTTTAAAAATCCGATGGCTCATGTGAAAATGACGCTGGAAAAAAACACTGGCTTTATGCTCCTCAAGTTTGAGGTAGGCGGAAAAGCTGATTTTATTTGCGATCGTTGTGGAAACTCACTGAATATTGACCTTTGGGACGAATTTAAGCTCCTGGTCAAATTGGTTGATAATCCCGAGGAAATGAACAACCAGGAAGAAGATCCTGATGTGTTTTATCTGTCAAGAAGCGAAAGTCATTTAAGTGTGGGAGACTGGATTTATGAGTTTGTATTGCTGAGTGTACCTTTTCAAAAAATGTGCAGCCCCGATAAAATCGGTGGCCCGCAATGCAATAATGAAGTACTTGAGAAATTAAAGGAAATGGAATCCAAGCACGAAGAGAATAATGCTAATGCACTCTGGAAAGGCTTGGAAAAATTTAAAGATAATATCAATTAACATTTAATATTTAAAAATATACTGTCATGCCAAATCCAAAAAGGCGCCACTCACAACAACGTAGTGCAAAAAGAAGAACTCATTACAAAGCCAGCGAACCTACGCTTAGTATAGATTCTACTACCGGAGAAATACACGTTCGTCACCGCGCACATGTAAGCGAAGGAAAATTATTTTACAAAGGAAAGCTGGTTTCAGAAAAGGCGCCTTTAAAAGCATAATTATTTAATT
Source organism: Chitinophagaceae bacterium (assembly GCA_947446585.1). Taxonomy (GTDB): domain Bacteria; phylum Bacteroidota; class Bacteroidia; order Chitinophagales; family Chitinophagaceae; genus Ferruginibacter. The sequence goes on from CANFGZ010000051.1 coordinate 9,058, forward strand.
CGAATTTTCTATTCCAAAATCTTGGCTTGATTACATTCATTCAGGATTTTGGAATTTTTAGTTTATTTTACACTAATGGTTAGAATTGGTTTAGATATGATGGGCGGAGACTTTGCTCCACTCGAAGCTGTAAAAGGTGCTGCCGCTTATCTTAAAAATAATGGCAGTAATGTACATGTCTTCATGATAGGTGATGAAGTACTTATAAACAGCCATTTAAAAAATTACGTTTTCCCTCAAGGATCTTATACTATTGTCCCTACTACTGAGGTAATTGAAATGCATGAACATCCTACTAAGGCATTTAAAGAAAAACAAGACTCTTCTATAGCTGTAGGTTTTAATCTTCTGGCTACCGATAAAATAGATGCTTTCATCAGTGCCGGAAACACAGGAGCTATGATGGTTGGCGCTTTATTCAGCATTAAAGTTATTGAAGGAATTTCCAGGCCCACTATTGGGGCTTATATCCCAAGGGAAGATGGCACACTTGGACTTCTCCTTGATGTTGGACTAAATGCTGACTGCAAACCCGAAAATCTGAATCAATTTGCAATATTGGGTTCGTTGTTTGCTGAGAACATTCTTAATATTTCCAATCCCAAAGTCAGCCTCGTTAATATCGGCGAAGAAGAAGGCAAAGGCAATTTGCTGGCTCAGGCAGCTTTCCCTTTATTGAAAGAAAATAGCCAGATCAATTTCATAGGGAATATTGAAGGCCGAGATATTCTGATAAATAAATCAGATGTTATGGTATGTGAAGGGTTTACCGGAAATGTAGTACTTAAATTAGCTGAAAGTGTTTACGATATTGTGAAAAGACGCCACATTAACGACGAACATTTTAATAGATTTAATTTTGAAGCTTACGGTGGTGTTCCTGTTCTTGGAGTATCGAAACCCGTCATCATAGGTCATGGAATCTCAGAAGAAACGGCTTTCATGAATATGATTGATATTGCTTTTCGGATGAAAAAAACCGATTTTACCGGAAAAATAAAAGAAAGTTTTAGCTCTTTACTTGCATAATTATTTTTTAATACCTAAGTTTGTCCCTCAAAAAATAAAGGAAAATGAATTCAAAAACTTTAGCCATTGTTGGCTTTTGCGGATTATGCGCAATGTTTATTTATGGATGTAAAAAAGACACCCAGCCTGTTGACAACTGTGCCAGCATTGTTGTATCATTAAATGCTACTAATACGATTCCCTGCGAAACTGCAAGTGGAACCATTACTGTTAATGCAACAGGATCAAACGGATTTACCTATAGTAATAACGGCGGGACTTATCAGTCTGGAAATGTATTTTCAGGTTTAGCTTCCGGAAATTATACCATTAACGTAAAAGATGCTAATGGCTGTACTAAATCCGGAACCATTACTATTACAAACGCGGCACAAGGTGTAAATTTCACTAATGTTAAAAATATCATTAGTAGCTCTTGTGCAGATTGCCATCTGGGAGTAAATACTGAAGGCAATGTAAACTTCAATGATGACTGCAGTATTGTTGCGGATTGGAACAGAATTAACGGATGCTGCGTTCAACCTTATTCTGCCGGCTTAGTTCCCATGCCATTGGGGATGAGCCCCTTAACAACTTCAGCTCAGAATCAAATTACCGCATGGATAAATGCCGGTCATAAATATTCTGATTAATCAAATTCTAACTTTACGTATTATTTAAAAAAGAAGCGTCAGCAATCCTGACGCTTCTTTTTTTATGCACAATAATCACTACTTTTCAACAATAAGAGTTATAGAAATGTTAAAGGGCGCTTGCCATTTCTTTTGGCATGGTTTTTAAGCTTTTAAAATCATTCCTTTGCTAGGAATATTTTTTTACTTTAAAATTTAAAAACATTCTTATGAAAAAAAAGCTAACTATTTTATCCTTTTTCACCATTTCAATTCTCTCCTATTTCATCATTAGTTGTCAGCATGTAATCCCTTGTGATGATTTAAATTTCCATATTACCACAACCCATACAGATTGCACGGGTTCACTTTCTGATGGAACTATTAATGCAACTGCATCCGGGGGAACTGGCTTTGAATTCAGTTTAAGCGATACTAGTTATCAAGCCAGCGGATCCTTTACCGGTCTTGCTGCAGGAACATACGTGGTAAGAGGACGAAATTCCTCAGGATGTGGCGCCACAGCAACCGTTGTTATTCTTGGAGCCGGAAATCCTTGTGCGGGTGTTAATATTAATTTATCAGAAACTCATATTTCTCCTGCATCCGGACAATCAAACGGTTCCATTACCGTTACTGCATCACCTGCCGGAACTTACACCTACAGTATCAACAGCGGCGCTTTTCAAAGTAGTAATATATTTTCAGGACTGGCTGCCGGTACCTATATTATCTCTGCAAAAAATGCTAACGGTTGCTCCAGCACTCCATTATCAGTAACGCTAGGCTCAGTTGATCCTTGCGCGGGTGTTACAATCAGCTTAACTGAAACTCATATTACTCCTACAACCGGTCAAACAAACGGATCTATTACTGTTACTGCATCACCTGCAGGCACTTATACTTATAGCAAAAATGGTGGCGCTTTTCAAAGCAGTAATGTATTTTCAGGATTAGCTTCAGGAACTTATGTTATCCTTGCAAAAAATGCTAACGGTTGCACGAGTGCTCCAATTTCAGTAACATTAGGATCAGTTGATCCTTGCGCGGGTGTTACAATCAGCTTAACTGAAACTCATATTACTCCTACAACCGGTCAAACTAACGGATCTATTACTGTTACTGCATCACCAGCAGGCACTTATACTTACAGCAAAAATGGTGGCGCTTTTCAAAGCAGTAATGTATTTTCAGGATTAGCTTCAGGAACTTATGTAATCGTTGCAAAAAATGCTAACGGTTGCACGAGTACTCCAATTTCAGTAGCATTAGGATCAGTTGATCCTTGCGCGGGTGTTACGATCAGCTTAACTGAAACTCATATTACTCCTACAACCGGGCAAACAAACGGATCTATAACAGTTGTGGCATCACCTGCCGGAACTTACACCTACAATATTAATGGCGGTGCTTTTCAAAGCAGTAACGTATTTTCTGGATTAGGAGCCGGCACTTTTATCATCAGTGCTAAAAATACAAATGGTTGCAGCGGAACTCCAATTTCGGTAACACTAGGATCAGTTGATCCATGCGCCGGTGTTACCATATCCGTTACGTCAACTCATGTTAGTCCAACAACAGGACAGTCAAATGGTTCTATCACAGCTACAGCTACGCCTGCAGGAACCTATACATACAGCATCAATGGCGGCGCTTATCAAGCCAGTGGTGCCTTCAGCGGACTTGCAGCTGGAACCTACACCATAACAGCAAAAAATGCTAATGGTTGCTTGGGTTCTACTTCGGTAACTTTAACTGCAGTTGATCCATGCGCCGGTGTTACCATATCCGTTACGTCAACTCATGTTAGTCCAACAACAGGACAGTCAAATGGTTCTATCACAGCTACAGCTACGCCTGCAGGAACCTATACATACAGCATCAATGGCGGCGCTTATCAAGCCAG
>CANFGZ010000052.1 GCA_947446585.1 Chitinophagaceae bacterium
ATTTAGTTTCGTATCAATAATTACAGGAGAAAGCGTTACAAAATAATTATCTACAGAAATGATGGTGTCTTTTTTTTGTTGTGCAGATAAGTGAGTATAAATAAGTAAAATGAAAAATAAAACAGGAAATCTTTTCATTGGATTTTCTATTTATTAAATAACATCCTGTAGTCTGCCTTTATTTTTCCTTTACTGATATCATCTAGTTTTCTTTTCAGCAACGTTCTTTTAAGTGGAGAAATATAATCTATAAAAAGCTTGCCATCCAAGTGATCGTATTCATGCAGAATGATTCTTGCTGTCAATCCATTAAATGTCTTTTCGTGAAAATTAAAATGTTCATCTTCAAATTCAATGGTTACTGTTTGATGCCTCATTACATCTTCTCTGATTTTGGGGATACTTAAACAACCTTCATTATAATTCCATTTTTGTCCATCAAGGGCAGTGATATGAGGATTAATGAATACGCCTTTAATGCCCGGCTCATCTGGATATGTACCTTTTTCATCCTCTTCTTGATTTTCAAAAATTTGGGCACTGTCCATCACAAATAATCTTATGTCTTTATTAATCTGTGGAGCTGCCAAACCAACTCCATTGGTACTATACATGGTCTCCTGCATATCTGCAATCAATTGTTTCAAACCTGGATAATCAGGATCAATATCAACAGCTAATTTTCTAAGTATCGGAGAGCCATAAGCAACGATAGGTAAAATCATGAACGTAATTTATATGAGTGCAAATGTAAATTATAAAATCTAAAAAAAATGTTTGACATTTTTTAACCAAGACTTTGTAAATATTCTTGAAGCAAAATGGTAGCTGCAATTTCATCAACCCGTTTTTTATCCCTTCGGTCTTTCTTTTTTAAACCCATCTGCAACATAGCGTCTTTGGCCATTTTGGAAGTAAATCTTTCATCTACATCTTTAACTGGAATCATTGGAAATTCTTTTATGATAGATGCAATAGCTTTTTTTGCCAGTGGCGTTCCGTGAGTATCTGATTCATCCCAGTTTTTTGGCAAGCCTACCAGAATCAATTCTACTTGTTCTTCTTTAATATATTTCTTCAAAAAAGGAATCAGCTCGGCAGAAGCAATTGTAGTTAGGCCTGTAGCAATAATCTGCAAAGGATCGGTAACGGCGATGCCTGTTCTTTTGCCTCCGTAATCAATCGCCATTATTCTTGCCATTTGATGAATTTATGATTTAGTGATTATGTGAATGATAACAAAAATAGCAAACACCACTGAAGCTATTCCATTTGCCGTCATGAATGCAAGGTTTACTTTACTTAAATCATTAGTCTTTACAATGGAATGCTGGTAAATCAACATAGTAATAAACATAACCCCTCCTATCCAGTACCAAATGTCATTCAAATAGAAATAACCGATAGCAATTACCAGCAATGCAGTGATAACATGTAGGAAAGTTGAAAAAAGTAAAGCCCCTTTTTTACCCAAGAGCACAGGAATGGAATTCAAATTATTTTGTTTGTCAAAATCTTCATCCTGCAACGCATAAATAATATCAAAACCGCTTACCCAGGTAAGTACCAAAAAAGAAAACAAGACGGGCAACCAATCAAATACTCCTGTTATTGCTAAAAAAGCTCCAATTGGTGCCAGACTCAATCCCAAACCTAAAACGAGGTGACATAATGATGTAAATCTCTTGGTGTAAGAATAAAATAAAACTACAAACAAGGCTACAAAACTTAAAAAGAAACAAATGAGGTTGATAAAAAAAGTTGTTGTAACAAAAAGAAAACAACATAAGATTGTGAAAAAAAGTGCATTACCGGGACTAATCACTCCCGAAGGAATTTCTCTGATTGCCGTTCTTGGGTTTTTCGCATCTATTTTATGATCTAAATACCTGTTAAAAGCCATAGCCGCACTTCTTGCAAAAATCATACATAAAACAACCAGAAAAAACATTTTCACAAAATAAATGGAATCAGGATATACATCCAATCCAGCCTCACCTGATTGAGTCAGATTTTTTTCAAATCGCCATCCCAGAAAAAAACCAATCAGCGCGAATGGCATTGCAAAAATGGTATGCGAGAATTTTATTAAGGAAAGGTATTTTTTTATAGTTGTCATTAAATCTAAAATTGTTTGGCGTTTGGGGTTTGACGTTTATTGTTTTTTGTTGAGTTTTCTCAGCAATGCCTCCTACAAGAAGGCGTTGCGTATTTATGTTAACAAGTATAATTAATTATTTTAAATACTATTTTCATTAAAAAAATGGTAACCCTGAAAATACATCAGAAACATATTGAAACGCTTAAACAACATTAACTCATCAAATTTTCTTTCATCCTCGTTCTTATAATCTCCCACAACACCACACCGGCGGCAGTTGCAATGTTTAATGAGTGTTTCATTCCGAGTTGAGGAATTTCAATACAACCATCACATTCCATTATTGTTTCCTGCTCAACTCCGGTTACTTCATTTCCAAAAACAACTGCAATTTTTTTTTCTGTTTCGAATTTTATTTGCTCTAGCGATAAACTATCTTTTACCTGCTCTACAGCATAAACTGTATATCCTATGGATTTTAGATGAGCAATGGCTTCTTTCGCATTTGTGAAGTATTGCCATTCAACAGTATCTTCGGCACCTAAGGCCGTTTTTTTAATTTCTTTATGGGGAGGGCGCGCGGTGTAACCGGTGAGATAAATACCTTCCAACAAAAAAGCATCAGATGTACGAAATACACTTCCTACATTATAGGCGCTTCTGATATTTTCAAGAACGGCAATAACCGTAGTTTTTTCTGAACGCTTGAATTCTTCAGGAGATTTGCGGTTGAGCTCATCCATGCTTAATTTTTGCATGGTGCAAATGTACGTCAACCTTCAATTAAATTGAGTGGTTCGTTTTTATATAGCTGCTTTCGAAACGCCGTCGTTTGCCAATGCAAGAGCATGTTCTTTTGCTGCTCTTACAAAACTCACAAAAATGGGATGTGGATTTTCAACAGTGCTTTTTAATTCAGGATGATACTGAACCCCAATAAAAAAAGGATGATTGGCTAATTCAATAATTTCTACTAACCCGCTTTCTGTATTTTTTCCACTGGGAATCATGCCAGAATTAATAAAATCATTAATAAAATTATTATTGAATTCCCAACGATGGCGGTGCCTTTCACTGATTATTTCTTTTTGATAAATACAATGAGCCAAACTTCCATCATTTATACTACAAGGATAAGCACCAAGCCTCATGGTGCCTCCTTTATTTTTTACTTTTTTTTGTTCTTCCATCAAAGCGATTACAGGACGAGTGGTACTTGAATTCATTTCTGTTGAATGTGCATCTGCCCAACCCAGTACATTTCTAGCAAATTCAATGACTGCCATTTGCATGCCTAGGCAGATTCCAAAAAAAGGCAGTTTATTTTCTCTGGCAAATTTTACAGCTTCAATTTTTCCTTCTACTCCTCTGGATCCAAAACCAGGTGCTACCAGTAAGCCGTCCATACCTTTTAATTTCTCCGATACGTTAGTATCGTTGATATGTTCGCTATGAATATTTACAATTTGCACTTTACATTGATTCACGGAACCCGCATGAACAAAAGCCTCCAGAATTGATTTGTAAGCATCCTGCAACTCCACATATTTACCGATAAGTCCGATGGAAATTTTATTTTTGGGATTTTTTAATTTATCGAGAAAAGTTGTCCATTTCCCAAGCTCAGGGACTCCATATTTATCAATATGTAATTTTTTAAGTACAATAACATCCAGACCTTCATGCAACATTTTTATTGGAACTTCATAAATTGTGCTGGCATCAATCGCTTCAATTACTGCCTCAGGCTTTACATTACAGAATAAAGCAATTTTTCTTTTTAATTCATTATTTAAAGGATGCTCTGTTCTGCATACAATAATATTTGGATGAACGCCTTCCTGGCTCAGCATCCGAACACTATGTTGAGTAGGTTTGGTTTTGAGCTCTTTTGCAGCTTTGAGATAAGGAATTAAAGTAAGATGAACTACAATACAGTCTTCCTCTGGCAATTCCCATTGAATTTGTCTAACGGCTTCTACAAAAGGCAAGCTTTCTATATCTCCAACTGTACCTCCTAATTCGGTAATGACTAAATCAAATTCACCGGTATTTCCCAACAGCATCATTCTGCGTTTAATCTCGTCTGTTATGTGAGGTACCACCTGAACAGTCTTTCCTAAATAATCCCCTTGACGCTCTTTATTAATAACGGTTTGGTAGATGCGACCTGTAGTAACATTATTTGCTTGTGATGTAGGAATATTTAGGAACCTTTCGTAATGGCCCAAATCAAGATCGGTTTCAGCTCCATCATCGGTTACGTAGCATTCCCCATGTTCATAGGGATTGAGTGTTCCCGGATCCACATTAATGTAAGGATCGAATTTTTGAATGGTAACTTTCAGACCTCTTGCCTGTAACAATTTCGCCAGTGAGGAGGCAATGATTCCTTTACCTAATGAAGAAGTAACACCACCTGTAACAAAAATGTATTTGGCCATAAAAAATAAAAATTAAAGAATAAAAATTAAAAAAAATAATGACCAAAGCCTTTGTGGACTCATCATTGCATTTAATTAATTTAATTGATTTTTTTGACCGAAGAACGAAAGAAATATCCTAGAGGTCATGTAAAGATAGGACGATTTTTTGGGGTGCGAAAAAAAATGATGGAATTATTTGAAAAATATTTAGCCCCCTCAATCCCCCAAAGGGGGACTTTGATTATGTTTTGTTGGTTAGCCAAAAAGACACAAGAAGATTATTTTTATTTCCTAAATGAAAACTTCCTCCTTCGGGGGACTGAAGGGGCTCACGAATTATTATTCATGAGATGTTGATTATTTCATATCCGAAAAACCAATTTTACCCCGAGGTTTCGGGGCGAGCTATTTAATATTTTACATTGGATATTTTATATTTCTTACCCACAAAGGCACCAAGACTCAAAGGGACACGAAGTTTTAGTATCTACTGCAATTCCTAATTCCTTTTCAAAAATCCCTTAATTAACTTCCACTTTCAATAAAGCCGCAATGGCATTATCATAAACCGACTTCCATTCAGTAACACTTCCCCATGTTTGATGATCTACTTCTACGCCACTTTCAATTACATTACCAATTTTTGTAACAGGTACCGCAGACTGACTTATTAATTTTTCAAAATCAACTTTCATTTTTTCTTTAACTGAAACAACAACCCTACCCTGTGCTTCGCCAAACCAAAATGCATCTTGACGTATTTCTTTTTTATCCTGAGACACGCTGAATCCAAGGTTTTTATTAAATGAAGATTCTAACAAAGTAATGATGAGTCCACCTTCGCTAACGTCGTGAGCTGATACAATTGCTTTTTTCTGAATCAATTTCAAAACCAGCTGCTGCATGTCGAATTCTTCATCCAAATTGAAATATGGTGCTGATGAAAATTCTTCGCCAACTATTTTATGCAAGTATTCTGAAGAGCCGATATCGTTTTTAATGTGACCGATTACATATATACCATCACCGGCTTCTTTAAAATACATGGTCATTTTATCTTCTACACGATCCATTAAACCTACCATTCCAATTGTAGGCGTCGGGTAAACCGGACCATCAGGCGATTGATTGTAAAAACTTACATTTCCACCGGTAACAGGTGTATCAAATTTTATACAAGCGGCGCCCATCCCTTTTATAGCTTCTGTGAATTGATAATATACTTCAGGATCGTAAGGATTTCCAAAGTTCAAACAATTTGTAACGCCTAGTGGCTGACCACCGCTACATACAATATTTCTAGCAGCTTCTGCCACAGCAATCATGGCACCTTTGTATGGATCAGCAAAAACATATCGACTGTTACAATCTGTTGTGAGCGCCAATGCCTTGTCGGTTGGCTTTGCGATGACCACCGCTGCATCACTGGGTTCATTGGTGTTAGTAGTACCGGTTCCTACCATACTATCATATTGATCAAAAATCCACTTTTTACTGGCAATATTTGGAATCGCCACCAATCGTTTTGCAACAGCCATTAAATCATCCGGAATAGAAATTATATCCTGATTGAAAGATTCTATTTTGGATAAATAATTTGGTTTGGTATAACTTCTATCATATTGAGGAGCGCCGCCACCAAGCACCAATTCATCAGCAGGTATAACCGCTTCTTCAACTTCATTCATATAAAAACGCAACATACCATCATTGGTTACATCACCAATATGACTACATGGCAAATCCCATTTTTCAAAAACATCTATTACGGATTGCTCTTTTCCTTTTTCAACTACCAGCAACATACGTTCCTGGCTTTCACTTAATAAAAGCTCCCAGGCTTTCATTCCTTGCTGACGAGTGGGAACTTTATCCAAATGAATAATCATCCCCGATTTCCCTTTAGCACTCATTTCTGCAGTTGAGCATATAATGCCTGCTGCGCCCATATCCTGCATCCCTACAACAGCTCCAGTTTGTATAACTTCCAAACAAGCCTCCAGTAATTTTTTTTCTTGAAATGGATCTCCAACCTGAACTGCAGGCAAATCTTCTGCACTGTCTTTCGTAATTTCGGCACTGGCAAAAGATGCTCCACCAATGCCATCTTTTCCCGTTGCACTACCAACAAAAAATACTGGATTTCCTAGCCCTTCGGCAGTAGCGGAAATAGTTTCCCCATTTTTTACAATGCCCACGCTCATTGCATTCACCAATGGATTCGTATGATAACATTCTTCAAAATAAATTTCACCTCCAACAGTAGGCACACCGAAACAATTACCATAATGACCGATACCATGAACAACTCCTGCCAGTAAATGCTGTGTTTTTGCTTCCGTTAATTTTCCAAAACGCAATGAATTCAAAGAAGCAATGGGCCTAGCTCCCATAGTAAATATATCTCTGTTAATACCGCCCACTCCAGTAGCTGCACCTTGAAAAGGCTCGATAGCAGAAGGGTGATTGTGAGATTCGATTTTAAAAACAACACCGTAGCCATCACCTATGTCCATTAAGCCTGCATTTTCCTCGCCAGCCTTTACGAGCATTTTTTTTCCTTCACGAGGCAAAGTTTTTAACCACTTAATAGAATTCTTGTAACTGCAATGCTCACTCCACATTCCACTGAATGCGCAGAGTTCCGTAAAATTCGGTGTTCTTCCCAATTTGTTTTTTATTGATTCAAATTCTTCTGCATTAATTCTAAGTTGCGCAGCCGTTTGTACAGTAATTTCCATAATGATGTAAATGTGTGAGGTTTGTTCGCAAAATTAATAAGTACTCAATTGATGTAATATTAAATATTCGCAATTATTTTAACTAACTTCCCACATAAAAAACGGCTTTGCATAATCTTCTTTTTTTTCTTTGCCTAATTCTTTGCATACTGATAATTATCAGAATACCTTTCGTTAAAGATTGTGGGCTGAATAAAAAGACGATTATAGGATTGTTTATAATGAAAATTGCTGCAGGCGTAACACTGAGTTTGATATCCTACCATTTTTCTGCCTTAAATGATTATCAGGTTTTGAATAATGACGGCATCACTGAATATCATTTGTTGGCAAAGAATCCAAAAGATTTTTTTCTAAATATTTTTTACTCCCCTTACCAAAATGCTTATGGTGGATATTTTGATGCTGTTGGTTCCTATTGGAATGATCTTAGAACTAATATTATCATTAAAATTCTTGCTGTTATTAATTTAATAAGCAAAGGTGATTTTTATATTAATCTTCTAATATTTAACTTCTTTGGATTTTTAGGACACATCGCGCTCTTTAGATTATTTTCTTCTATTTATCCCAATCAAAAAAAAATAATAATTTTCTGTTGTTTCTTAATTCCCACTACTCTTTATTTTTCTTCCGGAATTCATAAAGACCTGATTGTGTTTGCAGCATTGTCATTCTATTGTTATGGTTTATATTTTTTATTAACCGAATCATTCAGCAAAAAAAGATTTATACTGACGCTGTTTTCATTTCTTCTCTTATTGCTTATGAAAAATTTCCTGGCCGTATTACTGGTTCCTTCTACTCTGGGATTTATTATTGTAATTAACAAGAAGCTAAGACCGGCAATAACATTCGCAGTAATTTATGTGTCGGGAATTATTTTTTTTATTATTTCCGGATTTTTTTTAAAAGACTTTCAGCCCTTAAAAATTATCAGCAGTAGACAGGAAGAATTCGTAAAACTACCCAAAGCAAATTCTCAGATTGACATAAACAAGCTTTACCCTACCATAAATAGTTTTTCCCATAATTTACCACAAGCAATTAATCATGGATTTTTACAACCCTATATTTGGAAGTCATATAGTTTGATTTCATTTTTGCCTGCGCTGGAATTGTTTTTAATACAGTGCCTTGTTTTTATTGCCATTTTTATCAAAAGGAAAGATGTTCAATTCTGGACGCCTTTTACTGTTTTTTGCTTTAGCTTCTCGATTTCCATGTTTTTAATTATTGGGTATATCATTCCCAATACGAATACAATAGTGAGATACAAAAGTCTGTTTCTTCCGTTTGTTTTAACCCCTATTTTATGCCACATGTCGTTTAAAAAACAGCATCAATCGGATACATTATTTTTATAAATATGTAACTTTTATTTTCAATTAGACTATTATTTTAAAATATTTTTTGATTTTTTATTGATTTTTAGAATCTAAATGTGTTATTTTGTGCCTTAAATCAAAATAAAATGGAATCATTAAGGTTTACTGCCATAAAAAACGTTTCTAAAAATGCAATCGTTTTAGAATCAAAACCCTCTGAGAAAATAACTTCTATTTTCAATGAAAACGTATTTACATTAAAAAAAGCCCGTCATTACTTAAGTGAGGATGCTTATAAAAGTTTGATGGCATCCACAAGGGGCGGCAAAAAAATTGACCGCACTATGGGTGGCAATATCGCTAATGGCTTAAAAGCATGGGCCGAAGAAAAAGGCGTCACCCATTTTACCCATTGGTTTCAGCCATTAACAGGATTGTCTGCAGAAAAGCATGATTCATTTTTTACTTTAAAAGGCGATGGTACTCCTATTCAGGAATTTGATGGCGCAGCTTTAATTCAGCAGGAACCGGATGCCTCTTCATTTCCAAGCGGAGGATTGAGAGCCACTTTTGAAGCGAGAGGTTATACTGCATGGGATCCGTCTTCACCTGCATTTATCATGGAAACTGAACAAGGAAAGACACTTTGCATTCCTACCATTTTCGTTTCTTATACCGGAGAATCATTAGATACTAAAACACCTTTACTCAAAGCTATAGTTGCTTTAGATAAAGCTGCGGTTGATGTTTGTCAGTATTTCGATAAAAATATTTCTAAAGTAAATGCAACTTTAGGCTGGGAACAAGAATACTTTGTTATTGATGCAGGATTAGCTACAGCAAGACCTGATTTGGTTCTCACTGGCAGAACTGTTTTTGGGCATGCACCAGCAAAAGGCCAGCAATTGGAAGATCATTATTTTGGCGCTATTCCAGAACGCGTTTATGCATTCATGAAAGACTTCGAAAAAGAATCTTACAAATTGGGGATTCCTTTAAGAACAAGACATAACGAAGTGGCACCTGCTCAATTTGAATGCGCACCAATTTATGAAGAAATCAATCTGGCCGTTGACCATAACACATTATTAATGGACATTATGACCAGAGTTGCAAAGCGTCATAATTTGATTGTATTGCTGCACGAAAAACCATTCGCTGGAATAAACGGAAGTGGCAAACACAACAATTGGAGTATGTCTACAGATACCGGCGTGAATTTACTGGCGCCAGGCAAAACGCCTAAAACAAACCTGATGTTCCTTGCTTTCTTTGTAAATACGATAAAAGCAGTACACGATTACTCAGAGTTAATCAGGGCCTCAATTGCCAGTGCGAGTAATGATCACCGATTAGGCGCTAATGAAGCTCCTCCTGCAATCATTTCAATATTTATAGGAAAATATCTTACAGATGTATTAAATCAAATTGAAAAAAGAGTAGGTAATAAATTTGATGAGACAGATGAAGCCATGCTAAAACTGGATATCCACAAAAGCATACCTGAATTAATGCTGGATAATACCGATCGCAACCGCACCTCTCCTTTTGCTTTCACAGGAAACAAATTCGAATTCCGTGCTGTTGGATCATCTGCTAATTGTGCCGGCCCAATGACAGTATTGAATACCGTTATGGCAGAAACGCTTAAACACTTTAAAACAGAGGTAGATGCTTTAATTGATAAAGGCGAAAAGAAAGAAGTTGCTATCATGCAAATCATTCAGAAGTATATTGTGGAGAGTAAAAAAGTTTTATTTGAAGGTGATGGATACAGTGAGGAATGGGAAAAAGAAGCAGCAAAAAGAGGATTGCCAAATATTAAAACAACGCCAGTTTCACTTGATGCTTACAGTGCACCAAAAGCAAAAAAACTTTTTGAAGACCATAATATTTACAACCATCTTGAACTCGAAGCGAGACACGAGATTATGCTTGAAGAATATATCAAGAAAGTGCAGATTGAAGCTCGTGTCATGGGCGATCTGGCTTCCACATCAATAATCCCTTCTGCGTTGAAATATCAGAACAGCCTGATTGAAAATATCAGAGGCATCAAAGAAGTTGGGTTAGCTGCTTCGGCTTATGAAAGCCAGAAGGTAATTCTTGAGAAAATATGCGAACATATAAATGCCATAAGCCAAAATGTAGCATCAATGATTGATGCCCGTAAAAAAGCCAATGAAATAAAAGACACCAGAGACCGAGCTATTGCTTATTGCGACGAAGTAAAAGAAAAGCATTTCGATATAATCAGATACCATGCAGATAAACTTGAGCTGATTGTTGATGATAGTCTTTGGCCTTTACCAAAATACAGAGAATTATTATTTTTAAGATAATATTCACATTTAAAATAAAACCCTCCTACTTTTGGAGGGCTTTTATTTTTATCTTTAGCACCATTAAAAAAACAACTTACCATACTTGTAAGTTATTTATCGTGAACAATTTTATTTATAAAATTTAAAAAACAAAAAATGAAAAAAACAATTTCTATTGCATTACTTGCACTTGTGGCAACAAGCGGATTTAGTCAAACTAATAAACCAAAAACAGCTGCTGCTTCAACTGTAGCTCCTGTGGAAGCCACCGCAGCAACGGCAACTTCAACAGCAACAAAAACTGTCGCTCCGTTAACTGAAGATCAAAAAAAACAGCTAAAAGAAATAAACAAAGATTTCAAATCATCTAAAGCAAAAATAGAAGCTGATGCAACCCTAAGTGCAGATCAAAAAAAATCTCAGATTAAAGAATTATCAAAAGCAAAATCAACTAAAATAAAAGGCATTGTATCTCCAGAGCAATTCCAGGAAATAAAAGCTAATCACAAAGAAAAAAATAAAGAATAATTCTATCAAACCCGGAATATGAGATATTTCCTGACCTTATGTCTTTTGTTGATTGTAATGCAGGGGATATCTCAACCTTCGGTTAATAAATATCAGGCTGTAGATAATTTAATCCTTGAATTGGGTCCCTTAGAAAAAGAGAATGTCGCTACAATTACCGATACCCTGACTTCCTCCTTCACCGATAAAGACAAAAAAGCCCGAGCTATTTTTACCTGGATTGCCCAATGCATTGAGCTTGACCCAAAAGCATCTCGCACCAACGACGATAAAAATACCGAACCAGAAAATGTAATCCAATTCAGAAAATCATCTCCACTTGGCTTTGCTCTTTTGTTTCAAGAAATGTGCAGCCAGGCTGATATCCGTTGCTTGGTTGTAGATGGTTATGTAAAATACAACACCGAAAATATCAATAACATACCGGATGCCTCAAACTACTCATGGAATGTAATACAATTAGGAACAAGCCCTAACGAATGGTATTATGTTGATGCTGCTAAAGCAAGTGGATATCTGGATAAAAAACAAACTTTATTTACCCGAAAATTTTCAGGCGAATATTTCTTTTCCAATAAAACCGTTTTTAATTTGGAACATTTCCCCGACAATCAAGCCTGGCTTTTGGGTGAAGGCACACGAAACATAAAAGAGTTCTACTCACTTCCATTAATACACGATGGCGCTTATAAGCTTACTCTTTCAAAACCCAATCCTTCAAACGGACTTATCAAAACCAAACCTAATGACGCCAACTTGTTCGGTTTTAAAACAAATGACGCATCTAACATCACCAACATTTCAATCATTTTAGGAGAAGGCGCTAAACAACAAAAGCCAGAAAGAATCAACTTTACAACAAAAGGAAACGAAATATTTTTTAGCTACAAGTTTAAAAAAGAAGATACTTATCCTGTAAGAATAATTGCGGATGGAAAGGATGTTATGTCGTATATGGTTGAGTCTTCTGAATAAATTTCCCCTATTACCCCACCGTTGAAACGGTGGGCTGTTGAAACGGTGGGCTGTTGAAACGGTGGGCTGTTGAAACGGTGGGCTAAAATAAACGC
>CANFGZ010000053.1 GCA_947446585.1 Chitinophagaceae bacterium
AGTACAACACCATCCTCATCGTTTAATGGAGGAAGAACATTGAGCCTCGGAACACAAATTAGCCAGGGAGCATCTCCTTCTCTAACAATTTGTTCAATTACTTCATTGTCGGCTACTAATTCTGATGGAACTACAAATGTTGAATGGGAAATTGATAATCATAAGTCACCGCAGCTTTCAACTAAAGTTGAAATAATTGATTCTGTAGGAAATATTCTTTTTTCCATAATTGACACTATGCCGCAACTAAGAAAGTTAGAAATAAATCACTTTTTGGATGATGGTAACTATCTTCTTAGATTGACTATTCGAGATATTTTCAATCAATTGTCACAGGTTGCTACAAGTAATTTTTCAGTTTCATGCGCTACCCCTATTATATACTTGAATGGTAATGCTAGTTTTTGTTCTGACACATCTTTGACATTATCGAGTAGTTGTGCTAGCGGAAATCAATGGTATTTGAATGACAATCCAATAGTAAATGCAATTTCAAATATTTATATTCCTGATATCAGTGGTATTTACAAAATTGTAAAATCAACAAACGGGTGTCCTGCAGTCTCAAGTTTACCATTAACAGTCACGATTATGCAATCTCCGTCTACTCCCGATATTAATTGGAATGGAAGTCAATTTTCAACAACGGCTACTGGAGTCACTAATCAATGGTTTTTAAACGGGAATCCTATCTCTGGGGCCACTTCATCTGTATATACTCCAACAACTATTGGAAATTATAATGTTCAGGTTTCTTCAAATGGTTGTTCGAGCAGCAGTGATAATTATAATTTAATTGTTACCGGAATAGACCCAAGTAATTTGCCATCAATTTTTTCCGCCCAAGTAATGCCTAATCCTGCATCAAACAAAGTAGTTGTAAAATTCTCAGAAACACCTGCAACTACTCTTGAAATTCAATTGTTAAATAATCTTGGGGCAATAATAAAAACAATGAAAACAAAAAACAATTCAACTGTTATAGACATTAGCAAATTGTCATCTGGTATTTACTTTATCAGAATTATTGGTGGCGTTTACAACCAGATTAAAAAACTAGAAATCATAAAATAATTAAGATGAAAAATTACATTTATATACCACTCTGTTTTTTGATGACAATTCTATTTTCTTGTTCTAAGCCAAACACCCCAAGCAACACACAAGAAGAACCTATTGTTTTCACAACGGATGCTAATGCTACAAATACTTCATTGTCCAATAGTTTTCCAGTTACGGTTACTTTAACCTCAGCAATGCCATCTGCAAGTGGAATAAATATTGCTGCAACTGTTATTGACCAAACTAACAATGCAACTATTGCTCAAAATGCCGGAATAAATAGCACTACAGCAATTAATAATATTCAACTCATTAATTTGCCAAGACAGCATTGGTGTACCGTAACAGTAAAAGTTACTTCGGTGGCAACGCCTAGCAACACTGCTACTAAAACTTTTAATGTGGCGTTTAAATAAATAATGATAATTTATTAATAAAAAAATCAACTTTAACGAGTTGATTTTTTTGTTTAATTTATGCTCTAATGCAAAATCGTTTACAAATACTGCTTATAATTATCTTCTGTTATTTCGGAGGTAAAATTTATGCTCAAAGACAGTATGCTACTAACTCCGTTTTATCAACAGGAGATTGGTATAAAATTGGAATTGTAAAAGAGGGCGTTTATAAAATTGATATTTCCTTTTTATCTCAGTTAGGTATAAATATCAATCAATTGAACTCCTCATCAATTAAGCTATATGGAAATGGTGGCCGTGAATTACCAGAGGATAATTCTATATCAAGAACCGATGATTTAATAGAGAATGCCATTGAGGTGTATGATGATGGTGATGGCATTTTAAATGGTAATGACTATTTATTATTTTATGCACCTGGTCCCGATAATTGGAAATATGATAGTACAGATATGATGTTCCGTCATCAAAAAAACTTAATCAACGATACTTGCTATTATTTTCTAACCATAAAATCTAACGGGAAGAGAATTGCACTAAATAATAATCTTACTCCTAATAATATTGTTACACATTATGATGAACGCCTTTTTCATGAGAATGATAATACTACAATTTTAAACAGTGGTAAAAACTGGTATGGTGAGGGTTTTAACAATAATCAATCTACACAATCCTTTAGTTTTATTTTGTCTGATATTGAAAGTGGTACCCCACTTAAACTGAGAAGTAATTTATTAAGTAGAAGTATTGGTTCGCCAAGTAGTTTTAATGTTTCTGTTAATGGACAGGTTGTTCAAAATATTCCGATTAATGGCGTTAGTGGAAATTTGATTGATAACTATGCCGAACAGTCTTCTTCAATTTCTACAGTCCCCCCTCCATCTTCAAATTGTACTATAACCTATTCATACAATCCTGCATCTAATGCTGCACAGGGTTGGTTAGATGGTTTTGATTTACAATACAGAAGAGCATTGCAATTGAACAATCTAAATCAAATGAGTTTTAGAGATGTATCATCTGTTGCTAATAATAATATTGCACAGTTTGTATTAGGCGGTGCTAATTCAAATACAGAGGTATGGGATGTTACCGATTTTATACAGCCAACAAAAATGAATGGAAGCATAAATGGGAGTCAGTTTCTTTTTGTAAATCAGGCAGATGTATTGAGAGAGTACATAGCATTTGATAAAACACAGTGTTTACAGCCCTTAAAAATTGGTAGCATTAGTAATCAAAATCTACATCAATCCGGATTTGCCGACTATTTAATAATCACTCCAAAATTATTCGTGACACAAGCCAATAGGCTTGCACAGTTTCATACTACTCAAGACAATCTAATAATTAAAGTTGCAGAAGCCGAACAAATCTATAATGAATTTGGGAGTGGCAATAAGAGCGCAGCAGCAATTCGTGATTTTATTAAAATGTATTATGATAAAGCAGGTTCAGATACTACACTAAGACCAAAATATGTATTGTTGTTTGGTATTGGTAATTACGATACCAAAGGAAGAACTGCATCTTCCATAAATCATATCCCTTGTTTTGAAAGTGATAATTCCATCAATCCGGTTTTGAGTTATACCTCTGATGATTTCTTTGCTTTATTATCTGATACAGATAACATCAATAATACAATTCAACCTGATGTATTGAAACTTTCTGTTGGCCGATTGCCTGTAACAACCATCGATGAAGCCAATACAGTTGTAGATAAAATAATCAACTATAACAACAACGAAACACTCGGTTCCTGGAGAAATGATTTACTCTTTCTTGCAGATGATAAAGACGCCAACTTATTTTTAAATACATCAGAACAAATAATCAATACTATTGAGGATATTAGCAAAGTAGTAAACAGTAATAAAATTTACGTTGATGCTTATCCGCTAACAAGAGTTTTTAACACAACAACATCACCAGAAGTTAATCAGACAATTATAGATCAGCTTTTTTTGGGAAAACTAATATTCAATTATAGTGGACATGGAAACTATCAACAACTTTCATCGTATTCCATATTTAGTAATCAAGATGCAAAATCATTAAACAATGCTAGAAGACTACCGCTATTTATTACCTCCACTTGTGATTTTATTCCTTACGATGACCCTTCAAAATCTTCATTGGGAAGTTATATGCTTCAAGGCAGTAAAAACGGAGTCATAGCGCTACTTACAACACCAAGACTTGTTTTTGCAGGAGGTAATCAAATCGTTAATGATAACTTTTTAAAATACGCACTTCAAAAAAAACCATTAGGCAATTATCTTTCTTTAGGAGAAGCTTTTCGTCTTTCAAAAAACTACACGAGTCAAGCCATATCTGATGTAATAAACATTAGAAAATTCTCTTTAATTGGAGACCCTGCATTAAAGTTATCTTTTCCTAAAAACAATATCACCATTGATTCTATAAACCAAAGGTCCATTAATAATGGAGACACCATTAAATCTGGAAATAATTATAACATTACCGGATTTGTAAGAGATAATGCAGGGAGTGTTATGTCAAATTTTAATGGAACCGTTTATGCCAAAGTTTTTGAGAAGCCAAGAGCAATAAGAACATTAGGCAATGATCCATCAAGTATCCCTGCAACTTTTTACCAGCAAACAGAATTAATCTATAGTGGAAGAGCAACAGTTCAAAATGGAAAATTCAAGTTCTCCTTTTTGGTTTCAAAAGATGTAAGCAGTGATATTGCAAAAGGTAAGATTAGTCTGTATGCAGAAAATGGCAATGAAGACGCATCGGGATTTGATACCTCATTTTACATTACTTCCAGTTCATTAATTAATAACAATGATAATGTTGGTCCTGATATAAAATTATATTTAGACGACTATCATTTTAAGAATGGAGGTAATGTTAGCGATAGGTCTTTATTGTTGGTGAGATTATCAGACAGCTCTGGAATCAACACTGTTTTTAATAGCAATATTGACCATAACATAAAAGCGATAATCGACGGAGATGAGACACATCCCATCATTCTAAACAGCTTTTATGAAAATGATTTAGATACCTATAAAAGTGGAGGAATTGCTTATCAAATTCCATCGTTAACAGAAGATGCTCATACTTTAAAACTTATTGCTTGGGATAATGTCGGTAATAGCAGTACATCAACCCTTAACTTTAATATAACAGAGAGTAATGAGTTCCAAATTTATAACCTCATTAATTATCCAAATCCAGTCAGCAATAATACCAGCATTTCGTTTCAAATAAATGAACCGGCACAGCATTTGCAAGTCGCCATCAATTTTTATTCTTTAGATGGACGGCTCATCGCTAAAACAAAAGAAGAGTTAATAAACACAAGTAGATTTATTGATTTTCCATGTGATGTAAATTTCAGCAGATTATCATCGGGAATTTATTTTTATCGCGTGAGGATTGTTAATGAGAAAGGAGAGGAGGTAGGTGCATCTCAAAAAATGATTAAACTTAATTAGAAAGCACTCTGCTTTTTTATTTTAACTAAATCCAAATTAATCTAGATTAATTTGACGCTATCTATGTTTATTTAAATAGATCTAAATACCATGTTCTCATTTTTCCCCGATTTTTACACGGCTATTAATTATTGCATCTTCAAAGATTCATCTCAAGCATATTTATTTATATTTGAATTCGGGTACTACCAAATTCAAATATGTCCAATTTTAAGTCGCTAATATCAAAAATAAACTCCTGGTCTGATTTTAAAATCGCTCTCAAGCCTTTGAGTAAATTGGAGAAGGGAAATGCTTTTGAACAACTGGCAAAGTATTATCTCTTATCAAATCCCGTTTATAAAGACAAGCTTAAAAGTGTTTGGCTACAAAAAGAAATTCCGCCTTCTATTTCTAAAAAATTAAACCTGCCAACAAACGACCAAGGTATTGATTTGATTGCTGAAAATAATGATGGTACATTTTGGGCGATACAATGCAAATATTTACAAGACGAAGAACTGCGGTTATCGCACAGAGCAATTTCAACTTTCACTTCACTAAGCAAATTAACAGCGAAGAATATCTCTTACTGTTTGGTGGCTACCACTGCAGACGATTACGCAAAGTTGTACAAGGGTAATAAAGATATTGGCTTTATAAATGCTGATAAATGGAACAAACTTAACAAAGAGTTTTTTACAAATGTTAGAACTGCTCTTGCCGGTAAAGAGATTAAATATAAACCCTACAAGCCCAAGCCACATCAGCAAAAAGCACTTAAAGAAGCCAAAGAGCATTTTCTAAAGCAAAAGAATAAAAGAGGTAAACTTGTTTTTCCTTGTGGTGCTGGAAAAAGTTTGACAGGCTACTGGATTAAACAAGCGTTAAATGCACAAAGCACTATTGTTGCAGTGCCTTCACTTTCATTAGTAAAACAAACGCTAGAAGTCTACTTGCGCGAATCTGTTGCCAATAAACAGAAAATCGAATGGCTTTGTGTTTGTAGTGATGAGGGAATTGGAAAGAATGATGATGTTGTGGTACATACCAATGAAATTGGAGTTCCGTGTATAACCGACAAAGATTTTATTGCCAATTGGATTAAAGTGAATAAGAAAAACAAGACAGTTATTTTCACCACTTACCAATCCGGTAAAACCATTACAGCAGCTGCTAAAATTGCTAAAGCCAAATTTGATTTGGGTATAATGGATGAAGCCCATAAAACAGTAGGCAATCAAGATAAATTATTCAGTTATTTACTGTTTGATAAAAATATAAAAATTGACAAGCGGATTTTTATGACCGCTACGGAAAGAAGATATGCTGGTTCGTCTGAGAATATTTTGAGTATGGATGATGTGGAGGTGTATGGTGAAACTTTTACTCAAATGCCTTTTAAAGAGGCTATAAACGAAGGGATACTTTCTGATTATAAAATTATCACTTTATTTATTTCGGATAAAGAGGTAAAAGAAATTATCGAAAAGAATGCATTTGTAAAACCAGAAGGTAAAGATTGGGATAAAGAAACAGAAGCGAGAACACTGGCTTCCATGGTTGCATTGCGAAAAGCAATGGTGCAATTTCCGATTAATCACGCGGTTACTTTTCACTCCAGTATAAAAAAAGCTGAAGCATTCGAGCAAAGTCAATTTGTGTTTAGCAAAGCATTCCCAGAGTTTCAAAAGATAGATTCATTTCATGTGTCTGGCGCAATGCCAACTTCACAAAGAAGCAAAATTGTAAATGAATTTGCTACTTCCAATAAAGCCATTATAACCAATGCAAAATGTTTAACCGAAGGTGTGGATGTTCCCAATATAGACTGTGTGCTATTTGCCGACCCACGAAAAAGTACCGTGGATATTGTACAAGCAGTTGGCCGTGCTTTGCGTAAAAAAGAAGGCAAGCAATTCGGGTATGTAATTCTTCCGGTATTTACTAAATCAAAAACAAAGGAAGAAATAATAGAGAGTGCTGAATTTAAAGAGATATTAAGTACACTCAGAGCATTGGCTTCTAATGACGAACGTATAATTGAATACTTCCGAGACATCAGTAAAAACGGAAAATCCAATTCTTCAAATAGTGGGCTTGTTCAATTTGATATTGATGAAAATATTATTGAGCGCATTAGCGAAAAAGATTTAATTGATTCGCTTCAATTAAAAACTTGGGATAAGTTGGCGAAGTTGAGTTGGATGTCGTTTGAGGAGGCGAGGGAGTATGTTAGAGGCATAAGGATTGGCAGTTATTTGGATTGGTTAAAATATTATAAATTAAAAACTAAGCCATTTGATATTCCAACTTGTCCAAATATTGTTTACAAAAATGACGGTTGGTTAAACTGGGGCGATTGGTTTGGGACCGGTAATATAGCATCAACACAAAGAAAATTTAGACTTTTTTTAGAAGCTAAAAAATTTATTAGAAATGCCGGGATAAGAAATAGTAAAGAATGGAGAGCTTTTTGTAAATCAGGAAATTTGCCTTCTGATATACCTACTAATCCAAATTATCAATATAAGAAAACAGGATGGAAAAGTTGGGGTGACTGGTTTGGAAATGACAATATAGCCCCTTCTAAAAAGTCATTCCTTCCATTTATTCAAGCAAGAGAATTTGTTCAAAAATTAAAACTTAAAAACGAGAACGAATGGCGTGATTATTTAAAAAGCGATTTAAAGCCTATTGACATTCCATCAAACCCCGCAAGAACATATGAAAATAGCGGTTGGATTGGACTTGGAGATTGGATAGGAACAAACACTATTGCCCCAAGACTTATTCAATACAAGTCTTTTTTAACAGCAAGAGAATTTGTAAAAAAGCTTAAACTAAATAACCGATCTGAATGGCAGAATTATTGTAAATCTGAACAAAAACCAATTGATATACCTACTGCTCCATGGGCTGTTTATAAAAAGTATGGATGGGTAAGTATGGGAGACTGGCTTGGTACAGGTAAAATTGCAGACCATTTAATTATTTATAAAAACTTTTTTGAAGCAAGACTGTTTGTTCAACAATTAAAATTGAAGGACGGGTATGCTTGGAGAGATTTTTGTATGTCAGGTGAAAAACCAAAAGATATACCTGCTAATCCCAATCAAACTTATAAAGACAAGGGTTGGATAAGTATGGGAGATTGGCTTGGAAATGGTGTTATTGCAACTTCATGTAGAGAATTCAGGCCTTTTGATCAAGCAAGAGAATTTGCAAGATCACTTAATCTTAAAAGTTTCAACGAATGGAAAGAATTTTGTAAAAAAGGTTTGCGCCCCTCCGATATCCCCGCATATCCTCAAGAAACATATAAAGAGAAAGGATGGATTAGTAATGGTGATTGGTTGGGGACAGGTCGGGTTTCTGACAACCTAAAACAATACAGAGAATTTTATGCTGCAAAAGATTACGTAAAAAAATTAAATTTAAAAAACAGAGATGAATGGAAGATTATTTGCAAAGAAAAAAATAATCCCGTAGATATACCTGCTAATCCAAATCAAACGTATAAAAATAAAGGCTGGAAAGGTTGGGCTGATTTTTTGGGAAAAGAAGAATAGTGGTTTACTTATAAATCATTCAATGATAGTATTCAACAATATGAAATTGCGTGGCTAAAAGAAATTGTAATTATTATGTTTGAAAATGCCCCTGATTTTACTCAGAGGCATTTCGATTTTTCAAGTAATTACATTTTTTATTTAACTATTCATTGCAAGGCGGACAAATGGGGAAATGTAATCTTACCAATTTATCAATTTTAGACAAACCTAATATTCTAAATCTTGAAACACCAATTATTAATAGCGGATTAGCTTTACCCACTTTCTTCATGATATATACTAACCAACCATTATCAATATATTTTTGATATGGCGAATTATCTGATTGTAAGTATTTCATCTCTCGCATCCAAACGAAGAATTTCTTTTCGCCACCGGGAAACCATAAAAAAGAATTTGTCATTTTAGATTTCTACGAAAACTTTGAATTTTTCAACTCAAAACCAAAAGGGGTAGAAGGGAATAGCGGTAAGTCTTTGAGTCTGCGTTTGTTTGAACTTCGCTTACGGTTGGCATTTGTTCTATTACAAGAAGATGCACAAGATTTAAAAGACTACGGTCAATCCATCATTAACGAATTAATCAAACAAACACAAAACTTGAGCACTGACAGTTTTGTGGTAAGACAGCATTGGGAGGTGGTTGAAAAATATAAAGATGCCAATGCTTGGAATGCTTTAACTGATTTAGACATCAAAGAATTATTCGATCATATTGCTCCTTTAATGACAGAAACAGATCAGGATGAACTAGCTAAGCGTTTTGATGCATTGATGTTGGACCTACAGTTATCTGTTTTGAAAGGAGAGAAAAAGCAAATGAACCTGATTGAAAAAGTGGTTTCCACTGCCGGAAAGTTGAGTAAGAAAGCTTCCATTCCGACCGTAAATAAAAAAATGGAAACCATCAGAACGGTTCAAAGTAAACAATACTGGGAAACAGCATCGATAATTTCAATTGAAAAAATCAGAATAGAATTAAGGGATTTGATTAAGTTTTTAGATTTCGAAAACACCCCAGTATTCTACACCATGTTTGAAGATGAGTTTAGCGGAAACTCCAAGGAGCATGAGTTGATATATGGATTCAATGATTTAGAAGCATACAAACGCAAGGTGGAGCAATATCTAAAACAGCAAAGCACCAATCTTACCATCTACAAGCTAAAGAACAATATACCCATTACTAAACTTGAGCTGGATGAACTGGAACGGATGTTATTTGAGCAAGGCGCACTCGGTACCAAAGAAGAATTCATCAAAGCATATGGAGAGCAACCATTGGGAAAGTTTATTCGAAATATTGTTGGTTTGGAAACTGCAGCAGCTAAGCAGGCCTTTGGAGAAATTTTGAACAATCAAAATCTTACAGCGCAGCAGATACGGTTTATGGATACCATCATAAACTTCTTAAGTGTAAAAGGAATCATTGATCCGGCTATGCTGTTTGAACCACCATTTACAGATATCAATTCTGCAGGTGTGATGGGATTGTTTGATGAGGTTACTTCAGGAAAAATTATACAATTGATAGAGAAGATAAATTTGAATGCGGAGGTGGCGTAGTTTTAAATTAATAACAATGAAAATATCACAAAATGAAATAAATGAGCATTTAAAGAATTATGGTTATAACCTAATCTATTCTTTCAATGACGAATATTGCTCTGAAGCATTGCTTAAACATCTAGGGAAAGGAGGCTTTAAAAAATTTTGGAAGGAAGTAGATAAATGTGTTTCTAATTATGGAGAAAGTGAGGTCGAAAAATACATAAGAAAATTAATAGGAGGAGACACAGTACACCTAAAAATATTGCTCAGCGGTCAGATAGCAATAAGTGTAGTAATATTAGAAAGTATAATAAATGAAATATCCAATGATTTTGTTGGTAATGAAAATTTGAAATTACTAGAATTAGGAGGTTATGACGGATGGGCTTCTGATTATTTGAGTAAGCAGATTAATATTAATAAGATTGACGTTGTTGATTTAGATTCTTCAATTAATCAAAAAAATTCAAAGGTATTTTTAATAGAGTCAAATTATTCAGATTACAGACCTATTGAAAAATATGACATAGTTTTTTCTATTTTAGGTGCTGCTGAAAAAGATTTCGATATTCTACTTGGTTGTATAGCCTCAAACATCAAGCCAAATGGTAAAGTATATTTGGGAATAAGAATTCGGCCTGATGAATATGATGATTTTGTAAAAAAAGCATCTACTTATAAATTATATAAAACAACAGAAAAAATAAATACAGTTGACGTTTTATTGGCAACTGGTAAAGAAAGATTCCCTGTTTTTAATCTGACCTACAATGAATAAAATAATTTTTATCAAAATTGCATATAAAGTGATTTAAAAAACGAGACAAAATATTTTAAAGCATTTCTGAAAAAAAGAAAATTCACAATGAACAAAATAGTTTACGTAAACATGAACAATGTTCTTGTTGATTTTAAAACAATAAATAATGAAAACAAATAAATCTATTTTCATTATTTTATTTTTTGCATGTTCTCTCATAGGATTTATGGTGAGATTACCATTCATTTTTCATAGCTGTGATAAACTACTCCATTCTCTTTTTTATTTCGCTGCAGCGATTTTTATAAACACTCTCTATCCTAAAAGGTGGTATGTTACTTCCATGGGATTAACTATATTTGGTATTGGTATTGAATTTTTACAAGAATATTCTAATAAATTATCACTTCGCATAAGTGGTAAAGTAGTACACGGAAATTTTGACATTCAAGATGTCAAATACAACACAATAGGGTTGGTTATTGGAACGCTTTGTTTTTTTATATTTCAATGGTTTTTTCAAATCTATGATTTGAAAAAAGCGAAAAATTAAATTAAAATCAACTAGTGTTTTTGTTGCGATTTTTAGGTTTATTTTACTTTTGGTTTCAGGCTTGATTGAAAGATTATTTAATAATATCCATGTGAGTTTTTTGCTATTGAGATTCATTTTTATTTGTCTGCAAATAAAAATGAATATTGATTCGATTCTTGAAGTAATGAATACACTTTAATGCTCATTTCATTTATATAAAATCTCATAATTTTTAATTTAATGAAAATGAATAACATTTTTCAAGACAAAAGTACTCGAGTCGTTATTCATTATCCAAATACATGGCTACTCAATCAAATTTGTTTTAAAGGGACAAAGAAAAAGATTGTATGGAATCGCAATGATAAAAATCCAAATCAAATTGCATTAAATGAGTGGCCAAGTGTAAAGATTTTTAAAATAATATTTGCTTTGCCTTTTCTTGCCTTTGTGCTAGTGACATTTATCCCCGCACTAATTGTTTTAATTATCATACATTTCTTTAAAAAGGGAAAATCTGAGAATTTTCAACAAAAATATTTTGATTTTCTACGATGGTTGGCAAAGTCTCAACGCAATACTTTCAATAATGATTTTTTTGATTTGGCAAATAGTTTTGAAAAGCAATCAAAGTATAAAGGATTACTGAGAGTTTTATATATCGAGCAAAATCGAAAAGAAATTTTACTTAAAATAGATAGCAAAAGAATAAACGAGTTTGTTGATGAGGTATGGATTTATGAAAGCATAGAAAAGGTAATTCGAGTTTTAGTTCACGATGAATATTCATTAGAACACAGTTTCATTTCAACTTTTAATGAAACTGAAGGTTATTGTGAAATTGAATGGTTGAACGAGAACAATCGTAAAATAAAAAATGAAAGAGAAAGATTAG
>CANFGZ010000054.1 GCA_947446585.1 Chitinophagaceae bacterium
CATTTAAAATATTTACTGTTGTTAATTTAAGTTCATTCTAGATTAAAGCTTATCTCGCATGCCATCTAATTTTTTTCTTTCCCCGATTTGTTGTCTCCACATTGCGTAATACAAACCTTTTTCATCGTTTAGTTGATGATGCGTACCGGTTTCAACTACTTCTCCTTTTTCCAGAACATAAATCCTGTCAGCATGCATAATTGTACTCAGTCGATGGGCAATCAAAACAGTTATTTGATCTTTTGCTTTTGAAATTTCGATTATTGTATTGGTTATTTCTTCTTCAGTTAGTGAATCTAAAGCAGAAGTGGCTTCATCAAAAATGAGAATTCTTGGTTTGCGAAGCAAGGCTCTTGCGATTGAGATTCTTTGTTTTTCTCCGCCACTTAATTTTAAACCACCTTCTCCAATCATGGTGTCAAGACCTTTTTCTGCTCTAGCTAATAAATTAGTGCAGGATGCTTTTTGTAAAGCGTCATTCAAATCAGCAATCGATGCGGTAGGATTTACAAACATCAGATTTTCTTTTATCGTTCCACTGAAAAGATTGGTATCCTGTGTTACAAATCCAATTTGATTTCTCAAATCATCAAATTTTATTTCAGTTTCATCCAAGTCATTATATAAAATTTTTCCTTCCAGAGGCCTATACAACCCAACCAGTAATTTCATTAAAGTTGATTTGCCGCTTCCGCTGGGTCCAACAAAAGCAATCGTTTCGCCCATGGTTACATCAAAGCTGATGCCGTCAATAGCTTTATGAGTGGCAGACTGATGTTTGAAAGCGACTTCTTTAAAAGACAGGGTTTCAATTTCACCCAATGTTTTTGGATTCGCCGGTTCCATTTCAGGCGATTTTTTCATCAGCTTGTCGAAATTGTTTAAAGAAGCTTCGGCCTCACGATAGGAGAGTAATATATTTCCTATTTCCTGCAAAGGACCAAATACAAAGAAGGAGAAAATCTGCATGGTTACCAACTGACCAGCATCCATTTCATGACGAAATATCAACCACATTAATATAAATAAAATTACCTGACGTAAAGTATTTACAAGTGTGCCCTGTACAAAGCTGATGCTTCTCACGCGTTTCACTTTTTTCAATTCAAGACCCAGTATTTTATAAGTGTTTTTATTCAAGCGTTCCACTTCCTGATTGGTAAGACCGAGACTTTTTACTAATTCTATATTTCTTAAAGATTCGGTAGTAGATCCTGCAAGCGATGTTGTTTCACCAACAATTTCTTTTTGAATCTGCTTTATTTTTTTACTCAGTTTGTTGGTGATCATGGTAAGTACACTGATGCCAATCAGATAGGCGATAGGAATTCTCCAGTTAATATATAATGCAGCATATACAAAAACGAAAACAATGCCTATAATAATTCCAAAAAGAATGTTGATGAAATTGATCATAAATTTTTCTACATCCGCTCTTACTTTAGTTAATATAGATAATGTCTCTCCACTGCGCTGGTCTTCAAATTCCTGATAAGGAAGCTTCATGGCATGTTGTAAACCGTCTGTAAAAACTTTTGCACCAAATTTTTGAATGATGAGGTTTAAAAAATAATCTTGAAATGCTTTGGCTATTCGGCTAACCATGGCAACAGAAATAGAAAATAGCAGAATATAAAAAACACCTAATTGCAAATAGGGTTTACCGCTTCGCGTGGTATGTTCATAAATCCAGTAAAAACTATTTTCTGAAAATAACGAAGGTTTGGCTTTATAATCCCCAGCGAGGTTTACGAGTTTACCCAACAAAATTGGATCAACTAAGGAAAAGCCTATGTTTATGGCTGCCAATAATAAAGTCAGTACAACCAGCCATTTTAGCGGTTTGAGATAATGAAGTAAAATTTTCATTCAGGGATTTTTACAATCAATAAAGATGCAATTTCGGATAAATTAATTGAACTACAGATGATTGGTTTTTACGCTTTGCGATTTATTATAGGGAACAGCCTATTTTATCCCTTAATATCAGGAAAAAAATGAGATAAGGAAGATAAAATCCTTAATCCGTCTTTTTTTAATGTTTTATACTAACAACATTCCTTTTTCATTCGGTACTTTTTGCCTAAGTACCCCAATTTTCGCGGTCCAGACTTCTAAAATGAATGGCTTCTGCAAGATGTTCTGTTTTTATTTGTTCAGAATGTTCCAGATCAGCGATTGTTCTGCTGACTTTTATGATTCTGTCATAAGCACGTGCGGATAAATTTAATTTTTCCATAGCTGATTTTATTATTTTTTTTGAAGCTTCATCAATGATGCAAATTTCTTTGAGCATTTTACTGCTCATTTGTGCATTTGCATAAACAGAATCAGAGTGATGGTATCTTTTTGCTTGAATGTCTCTTGCCGAAATTACGCGTTTACGTATGGTTTCGCTTCTTTCATACTGATATTTGTTGGAAAGTTCATCAAAAGCAACAGGAGTAACTTCTACATGTAAATCAATTCTGTCGAGTAATGGACCTGAAACTTTATTTAGATATTTTTGTACCATACCCGGCGGACAGGAACAATCTTTTTCGGGATGATTGAAATAACCGCAAGGGCAGGGGTTCATGCTGGCAATGAGCATAAAACTTGCCGGAAATTCAAGGGCAATACGAGCTCTTGAAATGGTAACTTTTCTTTCTTCCATGGGCTGTCTCATAACTTCAAGTACCGTTCTTTTAAACTCGGGTAGTTCATCCAAAAACAATACGCCATTGTGAGCCAGAGATATTTCACCGGGTTGAGGATTACCTCCTCCACCTACAAGTGCTGCGTCGGATATAGAATGATGAGGGCTTCTAAAAGGTCTCTTACTCACAATAGTAGAATGTTCTGGCATCTTACCGGCAACACTGTGAATTTTTGTGGTTTCAAGTGCTTCGTTTAAGGTTAATGGTGGTAATATGGTGGGCAGTCTTTTAGCTAACATAGTTTTACCTGCTCCCGGCGGACCAATTAAAATGGCATTATGTCCACCGGCAGCAGCTATTTCTAATGCTCTTTTTATATTTTGCTGACCTTTTACATCAGAAAAATCGATATCATCATTTCCCTGTGCGTAAAGAAATTCTTCAGTAATATTTACAACCGTAGGTTCAATATTTTTTTTTCCTTTAAAAAAATCAACTACATCATTCATGTGGGCAACACCATAAACTTTTAGTCCGTCTACCATTGCAGCTTCCCTGGCATTGGTTTGCGGAACAATCAAGCCTTCGAAATTTTCTTTTTTGGCTTGTATCGCAATTGGTAAAGCTCCTCTTATAGATTTAATTTCGCCGTCAAGACTCAGTTCTCCCATGATGATAAACCTTGATAATTTTTCGGCATCATCAATTTGGCCCGTTGCTGCCAAAGTGCCTATGGCAATGGGTAAATCAAAAGCGGTTCCTGTTTTTTTAATATCAGCAGGTGCAAGATTAACCAGCAATTTTGTTCTGGGCATATAATAACCATTGCTTTTTATAGCACTCTCTACTCTTTGCAGACTTTCTTTAATGGCATTGTCGGGCAGGCCAACAATAAAATAATTTTTACCCTGATTATTTACATCTAATTCCACAGAAATGGTTATGGCTTCTACACCATATACGGCGCTGCCAAATGTTTTTACAAGCATTAGCGAATTTCAAAACGAATGAAGAAATAACCATGAGAAAAACAACAGTGATGAAAGAGATATTTCTTAAGAAAAGAGGGGGTTAATTCAGAATTACAAATTCAAAATGTAAAATTCAAAAGTAAAAATTCAAAAAAACTTCGTGAAACTTAGTGCCTTGGTGTATTTGTGGCTGAGAAAAATGTAAAATATTGAATGTAAAATAGCCTGCCCCGATTCTTCGGGGTAAAACTGGGATTTGGGATATGAAAAAAGCATTGAATCAAGAATAAATAATTCGTGAATTCGTGGTTAAAAAATAAGTAATAAGAAAGTAAAAATATGTATTAAGGAAATGACTTTACGATGATACAGCGTGAAAAATAAAAAATTAATTCGTCAAAATTCGTGTCTTCATGCCGTTGTGGCGGTAGTTTAAAATATTCTCTACAATCCATCAAAACATAATAGTTTTCTCCCTTTGGGGGAATCAAAGGGGGCCACTCTTCTCCAGCATCTCCACCACTCCTTCTTTTTTCAAAATCAAATAACCGAGCCTGTCGTTGCTGATGCCATTTTTTAATTGATAACTAAAACTAAATTCTTCATTAATCATTTTTGTTTCGAAATAATTGAAACTGATATTTGTATGTTTCTTCAGGCTTTCACCAATTTCATATAAATGTGTAGACAAGATGAAAATGGATTTAGGAATTTTTATCAATCCTTCAATTACAATACTGCTGCATTTCATCGCGTCTTCTACATTAGTACCTTTGAATAATTCATCAATTAATATCAGCCAACGTCTGCCATCATTGACTTTAGTTATCGTTGATTTAATGCGTTGTACTTCATTATAAAAATAACTTTCGCCTTTTGAAAGATTATCCATGATGTTGATATTGCTGAGTACTCCATCAAATAAACTCAACTTCATTTCAATTGCAGGAACACCCATACCCAGATGAGCAAGATATACCGCAATTCCTACTGATTTAATAAACGTACTTTTCCCCGCCATATTTGCTCCGGTAAGAAACATGAAGTTTTTTTCCTTGTCTAAGGTTAAATCATAAGGAACCGGGCTGTTCAATAAAATATGAAATAATCCTTTGGCAGTAATATAGGGTTGAGTTGAATTTTGTATTTCAGGGAAAACCAGCTGATGATGCTGTATCGCAATACTCATCCCATACCAAGCATCAATTTGTGCATGAATTTCTAACAGTTGTTTTATCTGATGTCTAAAACGATAAAGAAAGAAATAACCTGAATTCAAAATCTCTTTACTGGAGAAATCTTTGATTGATTTTTTATTGATGATAATTTTACATTCTTCTTTTTGTAGAATCTGATTTATTTCTTTAAGTAACAATTCTAATGGCAAAGGTATTTTTTGTTTTTCCAATAATCTTGAAACATAAACTAACCCATTTATTAAATCATAAAAATGGGAAACAGAAAATTTAATAAGCGAGAAATCATGACTATGTAGTAGTCTGTATATTCTGGTTTGATAGGAGGATGCGTCTTCGGGAATGGTATCAATATTGCTGTCGTAAAATTTCTCTACCATCAATATGGTTCCATTTGAAATTTGACTTGGCCATTGATCTGCAATTTTTAATATGCATTGTAAGGTTTGTTGAATGCCTTGTATGTCTTCAATATTACTAAATGGTTTGCAAAGAGTTTGTCTTAATTTTTCTTTGCCTTTGGAAGTTTGTGCGAAGTTTATTTTGTCAAATAATGAATTAGCGTCATCATTGCCGAATATATTTAAATCATATAAGGTGGTATAATCAATTTCCATGATTAATTTCTATTGAAGTTTAGTCGCTTTCCTTTTTGATCTGAAATCTTTTTTCCTTCTCCATATACGCAATGCCCATTAACCCAGGTATTTAAAATTGTGGAAGGAAAAGTAAAGTTGTTTAATGGACTCCATCCGCATTTATATAAAATATTTTCCTGAGATACTGTATAAGGCTTATTAAGGTCTACCATAACCAAATCAGCATAATATCCTTCTCTAATGTAACCTCTTTCTTTTATTTGAAAGCAATCAGCAACTGCATGACTCATTTTTTCGGCCACACGTTCTAGTGGTATCATTCCTTTTTTGCTATAATGCAACATCATTTGTAAGGAATGCTGAATTAATGGCAAGCCTGCATGGGCTGATTCATAAGGTGGTTCTTTTTCACTTAGTAAATGAGGGGCATGATCGGTGGCGATTATATCCAAACGATTATCGAGGAGCGCTTTCCACAAAGCTGCTTTATTTTGAGGTGCTTTAATTGCAGGATTACATTTAATTTTATAGCCCAACTGATTAAAATCGTCAGAAGTGAAATGCAGGTGATGCACGCATACTTCAGCTGTGATTCTTTTTTCCTTTAATGGCATCATATTGCCGAATAAAATCAATTCTTTTTCTGTACTGATATGTAGTATGTGTAATCTCGTGTTGTATTTCTGAGCCATTTTTACGGCTCTTAGTGAAGATTCGTAACAGGCATTTTCATCTCTGATCAGAGGATGGTCTGAAGGAGAGAGGTCAGGCTTAATGGATTTTATTTTTTGATAATTATTTCTGATAATAGTTTCATCTTCACAATGAGTGGCGATGAGCATTTCGCTCTCACTGAATATTTTTTCAAGTGTATTGTAATTATCTACCAACATATTACCGGTACTGGCGCCCATGAATATCTTCACGCCACAGATGTCGTTTTTTCTTTTGTTTACTTTCAATACCTCTTCGGCATTATCATTGCTTACTCCCATGAAAAAAGAATAATTTGCAGGAGAGGTTTGTGATGCAATCTTATATTTATCTTCCAGTAAATCCAAACTAAGTGCATTAGGAATGGTGTTTGGCATCTCCATGAAACTCGTTACACCACCGGCCACGCCTGCAATACTTTCTGTTTCAATAGAGCCTTTATGTGTTAATCCCGGTTCTCTGAAATGAACCTGGTCATCAATCACGCCTGGGAATAAATGCTTTCCTTCACCATTAATTTCATTTACAAAAGATTTCACAGAAATGGAATTGTCTAACCGTAAGATTCGCTCTCCTTCAACAAGCACATCCATTGATTTTATTTCACCTTCGTTTATTACTGAAATGTTTTTAAACAGATATTTTTGCATAATTTCAAACTATTGTATAAATAACTAAATCTGATGCAAATTATTAAAAACGTTCTCAAATTTCTGATTTTTGTTTTACCCTTAAATATTTCAGCCCAAAGCACTTATTTACCGGAACGCTCCAAAGAATATCATTTTATTGACAGAATGGAAATCAAGAATCAGCATAATACAAATCTGAATTATCCTATTATCAAGCCTTATTACAGAAAATACTTACTTCAGGAAGCTTCTCTATTTGATTCTGTTAGCAATCGTTCCTCATTATCTGAATCAGACAAATACAATTTACTGAGCCTTTACCTGAATAATGTGGAATGGTACACAGGCAATCACGATTCATTTCTGAGTAAAAAGCCTGTATTGAAAACATTGTATATTGACAAAGCGAATTTTTTTGAAGTAAACACCAAGGATTTTTTTCTGGCTATAAATCCCATCTTGAATTTAAGAATTGGAAAAGAACGTGATAACGATAACAGTATTTATCTGAACTCCAGAGGAATTACCCTGCGCGGCCGCATTGCTAACAAAATCGGTTTTTCATCCACAATAATTGATAACCAAGAAAGGGGTCCGATTTTTTTTCAACAAGAAGTGGCTGATTTAAGAGCAGTTCCAGGCGTTGGTTTTTATAAAGCCTTTAAAGATAAAGTAAATGCACAGGATTATTTTGATGGCAGAGGCTATTTGACTTTCAATGCAACAAAATATATCGACTTTCAATTTGGCTATGACAAAAACTTTATTGGTAATGGGTATAGAAGTTTATTTCTGAGTGACTGGGGTAGCAGTTATTTGTTTGCCAAAATAAATACCCGAATCTGGAAATTCAATTATCAGAATTTGTTTATGGAGCTGATGCCAAAATATAGAGACATTGGTAATAATTTGCTGAGAAAAAAATATGCCGCTATGCATCATCTAAGCATGAATGTTACCAAATCACTAAATATAGGATTATTTGAAGGTGTTATGTTTGGAAGATCAGATCATTTTGAATTTCAATACCTCAATCCTATAATATTTTACCGCCATATAGAAGGAACAATTGGAAGCCCTGATAATGCAGTTGCCGGAATTGATTTTAAAGTTAATGTAAAAAAAAGAGCTCAGTTTTATGGACAATTTTTACTGGATGAATTTATTCTATCTAAACTTAAAAATGATCCTTCTAATTGGGTAAATAAGTTTGGCATTCAGCTCGGAGCTAAATATATTGATGCTTTTGGTGTGAAAAATCTTGATTTACAGGTTGAAATAAACCGGGTACGACCATTTACTTATTCTCATTTTGATACCATCAATAACTACACTCATTACAATCAGCCACTGGCTCATCCTTTGGGCGCTAATTTTCAGGAGTGGACTGGAATAGTAAGATATCAGCCTTTTCCTAAATGGAATTTCTATTTCAGAAGCATTTATTATTATAAAGGGATGGATACTGCCAATGCTAATTTTGGAGGCAATATTTTTAAAAGCTATTTAACCAGACTTTCAGAAGATGGTTATGAAATTGGCAGTGGTGATAAAGCAACTTGTTTGAATACGGTTCTGAATGTTTCTTATGAATTCAGACAGAATTTATTTTTTGAGCTTGGGCTCCAAAACCGAAATTATAATTTAGCATCCGGGTATAAAAATAACAGTACCTCATTCAGTGCAGGAATTAGGTTGAATATTTGCAAGAGAGAATATGATTTTTAGATAGAGCTAGATAAAGCGGCTACTCAACAATAAAAGATAATGTTATGGTTCTTGATTTAATTTGATCTATAACATTAGAAAATTTAAGATTATCGTCTGGAACATGAAGATTTTTGAATCCCCATCCCAGCTTGATTTCGGGGGAAAATACAAATACCGGAAAATAAAAATGAAAGCCTATACCAGCTTCTAATCCATAATCTAGTTTATCCAGTTTGATTTGTTTTTCAGTATTTTTCTCACCTGCATTTGCAGCAAAATCGTATTCAATTTTACCTCCACCAAGCATGTACACTTTAAAGTTATTGATTCTGTCGCTGCTGAATTTTATCTGAACGGGCAACGACATGGTAATTCCCTGAACTTTTCTGGTAGTAATGCTGTCTTCTTTAGCGAGCCTGTCAGGAAATTTTAAATGATATTGAAAAGCCTTTTCTGTAAAAACAAGATTAAGCGGATAGGTTCTTAAATCAAAATGGTCGGACACTCTCATGTTTACCAGCCATGCAAGATTAATTCCCGTGCTTTGCAAACTTTCCACTACCAATACGCTGTCGTTATTAGTTGGATTGAAAAATCTTGGAGTAAATGAAAAATGATAAAATGCCCTGTTGGTTCCAAGGTTAATTCCAAAATGAAATTGCTTATCATCATGATCAGTAAGATTCAATTCTCTTTCCATCTGTGAAAAAGAAATGGAAGGAAGCATGAAAATGCAAGCCACAACTATAATTATTTTATTCCGCAATAGATACTGCATATACCGAGGCTAAGTGATTTACTGTATGTTTTTTGATATCCCAGTTTATCCAGGACATTGGTAAAGTTTTTTCCTTCCGGAAATTTTTTTATGGATTCGTCTAAATATTGATAAGCGTTTCTGTTCTTCGAAAATAGTTTGCCCACATTAGGAGTTACTATTTTCATATAAAACTGATATATCAATTTCACGAGTGGAAATCTGGGTTTACTGAATTCCAGTATCATCAATTTACCACCGGGTTTTAGCACTCTTTTTATTTCTTCTAATCCTTTTTCAAGATTTTGAAAATTGCGTACTCCAAAAGATACGGTTACTGCGTCAAACGTATTGTCTTCAAATTTTATTGCTTCACTATCGCCATTTAACAACTCAATTTTTGAGCTCAGACCGGCCTTTTTAACTTTTTCTCTACCTACTTCAAGCATTCCATTGCTGATATCAATTCCGATAATTTTATCAGGATTCAAAAGTACCGAAGCCATTATAGCCACATCTGCAGTTCCTGTAGCCACATCCAGAATTTTGATGGGATTTATTTCTTTAAGCTGGTTAATTCCTTTTTTACGCCAGCCCTTATCGATTCCTGCACTCAAAAATCGGTTTAAAAAATCATAACGACCCGCAATATCATCAAACATGCCGGCAACCTGATCTTTCTTGCTTAATGTTGAATCCTTATAAGGAACAATCTTGTCGTGTGCAAATTCTGTCATTGTTGCTGCAAATATACATTGTTTGTCTATTTAGTTAAGTCTCTATCGCGTTTGAATATATAATGAGTATTTTTGTTTAACAATTAATTTAAATGCAAATAAATAAGGCGGTATATATCATTAGTAGTCCGGATTTCGAAAAATGTCCTTTGCCGGATAAGCCTGAGTATGCTTTTATTGGCCGAAGCAATGTGGGCAAATCTTCTGTAATTAATATGTTATGCAATAATGATAAACTGGCTAAAACATCATCCTCGCCTGGAAAAACACAGCTTATCAATCATTTTGAAATCACCTCTGTTAAAGAAGATTCAAGAAACAACTTGATTTCTAAATGGTTTCTGGTTGATTTACCCGGTTATGGCTTTGCAAAAGTGAGTCAAACCAGCAGAAGGAGATGGGAGCAGATGATTGAAAATTACCTTCGTAAACGGGAGAATCTCACTATGGTTTTTGTACTGATTGATTCTAGACATGCTCCACAGAAAATCGATCTTGAATTTCTAGAACAATTAAAAAAATGGCAAATACCCTTTTGTTTGATTTTTACAAAAAGTGATAAAGAAAATCAAAGAACAGTAAGTAAAAATGTAAAAGACTTTTTGGGGGCTATGAAAAAAACCTGGCAATTCCTTCCTCAGCATTTTGTAACAAGTGCTATAAAAAAATTGGGCAGAGAAAAAATTCTTAATCACATAGAAGAGGTTAACGAGCAATTGAGTAAGCCCTGATTAATCAATTAACAACCTTATTAGCACAGCAGCTGCTTGCAAAAGCTTCAGGCTTAGCTTTAAAGGCAAAACCCATTCCTAAAATATATCCCATCGCTTCTCTCAATGCTTCATTACTTTTGAATTGAGGATTGGTATTGATGTCTGCATGTACTTCCATTTCAACATCATAAGCGGTGAAAATGCTGCACAATTCATAGGCAATTTCTATGCTTTTGGCTACCTCTACAAGCATTCTTTCTTTCACACTGTATTTTTGAGTGGTCTTTTCATTATGAATAAACATGAAGCCACCACTGCCTTCCCGAAGAAAAACAATTACTGTGGCAAACTCCGTTTCCAGGCCTTTTACCTGACTATCGGTACCGATGCATACTTTTAATTTGTAACCCTGAGCTGTTTCTCTTTTTATGGCTTGTATTACAGCATCTTTAATGGGCAGTTGGATATTTTCGCCGTTAAATTTTCTCCATAACATAAAATGAAGTTTTCTAAATTTACGAAGATTGTAAGAATGAAGTAAGCTGATTACAATTACTTAATATTAGAATTGTGGATTTGTGGAAAACAAAAAAGGGGCCGGCCCCTAACGCCAACCCCTTTACTTACACATGAATCTACCTTACTGTTTTATAATTCTTTCTGATTGTTTGTTTGTGTTGCCAAATAATTGAATTACATAAAATCCTGAAGCAGCCTGACTGAATTCTATATTGTTTATTCCTTTATTACCATTACCTGCACTGATTATTCGGCCATTGGCATCCATAATTTTATACTGATAATTTTCTGATGCATTTACTGCAATTTGATTTGTTACAAATGTGGACACACCGAATGGCATATCTGTTTTGTTGATTCCTCTGAGCGCAATTACGTTTGAATATGCAATCTGATCATATTGAGATGTTGCTTTAAGTCTGTAATAGCGGGTATGATCATCGTATGGTATATAACTCATGCTTCTTGATGTTAATGAAACATTATTCAGCATATTGAATCGGGTTCCATCAGTTGAATATTCCACATTCAATGATTTTAAGGGTTCATCAGCAATGACATTCCAGCTTAATTGATGTTTATTTTTATCTACGTTACCACTTAACGTTACATCATGAATGGGTAATGTAGATCTGAAACCGGTAAAGGTATAAGAGCCCAAACTACCGTAATTACTTGCATAACTGTTACCGGTACCATCAAGCACAAAATAATAGGTGCCTGTTTTTAATGCCGTATCTACTGTGATACTCATTGTGGCAGTAGGATCATAAGTTTTTAATAATGTTTTACTTTGGTCATACAACAACACTTTTATATCCAAGTCTGAACCGGAGTTACTTGCCCCTAGGTTATAAGGTGTCGCATCAATATGTATTGTTGAGTTTTGACTCAATACAAATTTGAAA
>CANFGZ010000055.1 GCA_947446585.1 Chitinophagaceae bacterium
GGATGGGATGTTGCCGATCAGACAGGCATAGATGCCATGATGATAAAACTGGATAATACCGAAAACAAAAGCAAGCTGGGCGCCAATGCGATGTTGGCAGTAAGCTTGGCCGTTGCGAAAGCTGCAGCGTTAGAAGCCAATCTGCCTTTACACCGATATATTGGCGGAACAAATGCGAAACTGGTGCCGATTCCAATGATGAACATATTAAATGGAGGAGCCCACGCAGACAATAAAATAGACTTTCAGGAATTTATGGTAATGCCTGTTGGGGCTAAATCTTTCAGTGAAGGA
Source organism: Chitinophagaceae bacterium (assembly GCA_947446585.1). Classification (GTDB taxonomy): domain Bacteria; phylum Bacteroidota; class Bacteroidia; order Chitinophagales; family Chitinophagaceae; genus Ferruginibacter. The sequence goes on from CANFGZ010000055.1 coordinate 295, forward strand.
TTGCAGTGGGGCGTTGAAATATTCCATGCCTTAAAAACAGTATTGAAGAAAAAAGGATATAGTACTAATGTGGGCGACGAAGGTGGATTTGCACCAAATATTCAAAGCAACGAAGAAGCTATTGAAACTGTATTGACTGCTATACAAGCTGCAGGATATAAAACAGGAAGCCAAGTTTCTATTGCAATGGATGCTGCCAACAGTGAATTGTGGAATGCCAAAGAGAAGAAATATATTTTTCATAAAAGCGATGGTAAAAAGATGAGCAGCGAGCAACTGGTAAAATACTGGGAAAGCTGGGTTAATCAATATCCGATAATTTCTATTGAAGATGGAATGGCCGAAGACGATTGGAAAGGCTGGAAAATGCTTACCGATACAATTGGAAAAAGATGTCAATTAGTAGGTGACGATTTATTTGTTACCAACGTAAAGCGATTAGAAAGAGGTATAAAAGAAAATACAGCCAATGCATTGCTGGTTAAAGTAAATCAGATTGGAACATTGACGGAAACAATCAACGCTGTTAGTATGGCTCAAAATAATGGATACAATACCATCATGAGTCATCGCAGTGGAGAAACCGAAGACAGTACCATTGCAGATTTAGCTGTCGCTTTAAATTGTGGTCAGATAAAAACAGGCTCTGCTTCACGAAGCGATCGAATGGCCAAATACAATCAATTAATCCGTATAGAAGAAATGCTGGGAAGCAATGCAATATATCCATCAGGAAAAATAAAATTTGGAAAATAATAGCGAAATGCTTTTTTTAGTTTAATTTAATAAAATAATTATTTCCATGAGTTTACTGCCCAAAACTTACAAGTTGTTAAAGAATAAGTATTTTATTTCTATTTTCATTTTTTTGGTGTGGATGACATTTTTTGATACAAAAGACTGGAGATTAATAGGTGAAAGGCTAAATAAATTAAATGATCTTGAAAAAAGTGAAAAACAATTATCTGACCAGATAATCGTCACCAAGCAAGAATTAATGTTATTAAAGTCTAACGCTCAATCAGTTGAGCAATATGCGAGAGAGAAATACCTAATGAAAAAAGATAATGAAGACATCTTTCTAGTAAAAACACCATGAAATAAGAAAAAATACTTAGTGTTACACAATATTCAACAAATAGTGGCGTTTAATAAATCGGATATGGATAATTTATTTAACTAAAAGCATCAAACACGCCTATGTACAGTTTCACATCGGAAGATTTATTGCAGTATTTATACGGCGAAACTTCCACCGCAAAAACAGCAGCTATAAAAACTGCACTTCAGAATGATTGGAGTTTACAGGAAAAATTAGCGTTACTAAATACCAGTAAAATGGAATTAGATACCCTAAATTTCTCTCCAAGCACAACTTCGATAAACAATATTTTAAAATATGCAGAAAAAGCTGTCGAAGAATTGACAACCCCTGCATAATAACCAATCTTATTTATAAATTACACCCATTACCCGAAAGTAATGGGGTTTTTTATGACTAAAAAGGAGCGATATCAGCACATTATTAATTATTTCAGCGAAAATATGCCTGATGCTGAAACAGAATTATTATACAAAAACCCTTACCAGTTGCTTGTTGCAGTAATTTTATCTGCACAGTGTACCGATAAAAGAGTTAATCTGGTGACTCCGGAAATTTTTAAAAAATATCCTGATGCTGCAGCAATGAGTAAATCAACATTTGATGAGCTTTTTCCTCTTATAAAAAGCATTTCATATCCTAACAACAAAGCCAAACACTTAATAGGAATGGCGATAATGTTGCAGGAAGATTTTGGAGGAAAAGTACCCCTGAAAGTTGATGAATTAATCAAACTGCCGGGAGTTGGACGAAAAACAGCCAATGTCATTACTTCAGTAATAGATAATCAGCCTAATATGGCAGTAGATACTCATGTATTCAGAGTAAGTGCAAGAATTGGCTTAACAACAGGGGCAAAAACCCCATTAGCCACAGAAAAACAGCTGATTAAAAACATTCCTAAAGAACTGATTTACAAAGCACATCATTGGTTGATCCTGCATGGGAGATACATTTGTACCGCCAAAAAACCTAAGTGCGACCATTGTGGGATAAAAAATTCGTGTAGGTTTTATAAATAATTACTTTTAAGAGTAAATAAAATTGGATAAAATTCGTTTAATTTGTAGAATATTATAATTCCCTTTAAATAAAAAATAAAAAAGGATTTTTTCAATGAAAAAGTTAGCGCTAGCATTAGTAACTGTGTTGTTGTTTCTCGGCTACTCAAATAAAGTCGTTGCTCAATATTATTTTTACAATGATTCATACTATGACAATCCTGTTATTTATGAATTGGGCGGATCTACTGGTGTAATGAATTGTTTAACTGATATTGGTGGAAAAGCCGGCATTGGTAAAAAATTCGTCAAAGACTTAAACTACGGAAAAACAAGTTCAAATTTTGGTGCTTATTTATCGGTTATTTACAAAAATGCAATCGGCTTCAGACTTGAAGCTTGCTTTGGAAAAATATCAGGAGATGATGCCATATTATCTTCTGTACCTGAAACAGATATCGCTAGAACCAGATTCAACAGAAATCTAAATTTTCAAACTAACATAACTGAATTTTCCGCAACAACAGAAATTTATCCTCTCTTTCTGTTTATTAACTGGGAAGATAAAGATGCAGAACCACCAAGATACTCTCCTTACCTACTGGGAGGTATTGGTTATTTTTCTTTTAACCCTCAGACTTTGTATAACAACAAACTAATTGACTTACAGCCCCTTTCAACAGAAGGTCAGGGCTTTAAAGAGTACCCAGACAGAAAGCCTTATCAATTAAAACAAATCAATTTCCCAGTTGGCGGAGGATTAAAATACGAGTTGTCTTCATTAGTTAATCTTCGTGCCGAATTCGTTTATAGAATATTGAACACCGATTATCTTGATGATGTAAGTACTAACTACATTGATCCTACAGCATTTGCTGCAAATGGTTTTACCGGAACAAAGCTTTCCAATGCATTAATTTTAAATAACAGAGTAATAAATGGTCAGAGAGCTCTTCCGGGAAATAAGCGTGGAAGTCCAACACAAAAAGACAGCTACTTTACTTTTAATATAAAAGTGGGTCTTGCTTTAGGAAAAGAAAGAATCAGATAATAAAAAATATTTTATTGTGAAACTCATTACTCAAAAAGTAATGAGTTTTTTTTGCCTATACCATTTCTTTTACCACAGTAATAATCTCTCCTTTAGTAATAGGTATTCCCATTATTTTATTGTACCCTTTTGCATCAACAAGATATTTGTCTCTAATTATTTTTATTAATTGCCCATTATTGATTTCCGGAATTAATACTTTTTCGAAGTTTTTAATAATCGCTCCGAGATTTTCCGGAAAAGGTCTGATATAACGTAAATGAGCATGAGAAACAAGATGCCCCTGATTTTGAAGTTCTATACAAGCACTTTTTATTGCTCCATAAGTACTCCCCCAACCTATTATCAATACTTTTCCTTTTTCTGGTCCACTGTCTAATTTTTGTTTAGGAATACTAAAAGCGATGTTTTCTATTTTTTGTTCTCTGATTTTCACCATCGTCTGATGATTATCCGAATCATAACTAATGTTTCCGGTGATATTTTGTTTTTCCAATCCACCAATACGATGCTCAAGCCCTGTCGTTCCTGGAATTACCCAAGGCCTTACCAGTCGCTCGTCTCTCGAATAAGGCATGAATTTAATCTCATCCTCGCTAAGGCTTGTTTTAAAACTAGTTTCAATTTTAGGCAAATCAGCGGTCTGTGGAAATTTCCACGGTTCTGCTCCATTAGCAATATAACCGTCGCTTAATAAAATAACAGGAGTCATGTGCTGTATGGCAATACGAATAGCTTCAAAAGCTACATCAAAACAATCGCTGGGTGTTGAAGTCGCAATTACGGGTATAGGACACTCTCCGTTTCTTCCATAATAAGCCTGCAACAAATCGCTTTGTTCGGTTTTTGTAGGCAACCCCGTACTTGGACCACCTCTTTGAATATCGCAAATTAATAAAGGAATCTCCAGCATAACGGCAAGGCCCATTGCTTCTGCTTTTAATGCCATTCCTGGTCCTGAGGTGGTAGTTACGCCAATAGACCCGCCATAACTTGCACCTATAGCCGCAGTTATTGCCGCTATCTCATCCTCAGCTTGAAATGTTTTTATGCCAAACGTTTTATACCTGCTTAATTCATGCAGGATATCAGAAGCCGGAGTAATAGGATAACTTCCTAAAAACAAGTTTAATCCCGATTGATGAGCTGCAGCAATCAACCCATAAGCCAGTGCCTGATTGCCCATAATGGAACGATAAACACCCGTTTCCATTTTAGCTTTAGCAACAGTGTATCTTCCTGTAAAGGTTTCGGTAGTATCTGCATAATGGTATCCGGCTTGCAATACTTTTAAATTACTCTCCAGAATATCAGCTTTCTTCGAAAATTTTTCCTTTAAAAAATTGAATGTATTTTCCATATCTCTGTTATACATCCAATATAAAAAACCAAGAACAAACATATTTTTTGCCCGGTCTTTTTCTTTAGTACCCATTGTGAATTCTTTCAAGGCCTCCCGAGTCATTTTAGTTACATCCATTTTAATGACCTCATAATTGTCAAGACTATGATCTTCAAGCGGATTTATTCCTTCGGGGTAATTGGCGAGTCGCAGATTTTTGGCATCAAATCCATCTACATTTACAATAATTTTACCGCTTTTTTTCAAGCCACTTAAATTCACTTTTAATGCTGCTGCATTCATAGCCACCAATACGTCGCATTCGTCACCAGGAGTGTAAATTCTGTCGCTGCTGAATCTGAGCTGATATCCACTAACGCCGGGAAGTGTTCCTATTGGCGCTCTGATCTCTGCAGGAAAATCTGGAAATGTGGCCAGATCTAAACCCAATAATGCTGTATTGTTCGTAAACTGACTTCCAGTAAGTTGCATACCATCTCCACTATCGCCAGCGAATTTTATCACTACTTCCTGAAGTATTTCTTGTTTTTCTGTCATTTAATTTCTATTAAAATAAATATCTTAATTCAATCTCTTTATGGGTTGCAAAGTTACTGAATACAAATAACAGAAAATCCTGAAAAAAATACTGCATTGTAATTTTTGATTTCCTACTAATGAATTAGGTTTGTATAAACTAAACCCATGCAAGATTTTTCAGATTACCTCTCTCCTATTAATGTATATGAGCTCAATGAAGATAATGAGTACACCGATGGTCAGTTTGCTAAACACATAGCAATTTATGAAAAAGAAATGCCTGATCTTACCCAGATTGACCTGATAATCTTAGGAATTGGTGAAATGCGTGGATGTGGCTTGCAAAATGAAGAGTCGCATGCTGCTAATGAAATAAGAAAAAAATTATACGCATTACATTGCTGGCACGATGAAATAACCATAGCGGATATTGGAAACATTAAGAAAGGTGCATTGTTATTTGACAGTTATGCAGCCATGCAAACCATTTTATCTGAACTCATAAATTCAGGAAAGACTGTTATCATACTTGGCGGCTCTCATGATATTACAATTGCCCAATACAATGCCTATAAATCTTTAAACCGAATTATTGAAGCCACTTGTATAGATGCATTAATTGATCTTCGCGGAGACAGCATGTTAAAAAGTGACAGCTTTTTGCTGGAAATGTTAACTAGCGAACCCAACTGGATTAAGCATTATAATCATATTGGTTTCCAAAGTTATTTTGTTCATCCCCGACTATTAGAAACGCTGGATAAATTGCGTTTTGATTGTTACCGGGTAGGATTGGTTAAAGAAGATATCGAAGAGATGGAGCCTGTTATTCGTAATTCGCATTTTGTGAGTTTCGATATCAGTGCAATAAAAAACAGTTCAGCACCTGCAAATAAAATCAGTCCCAATGGTTTTAACGGAGAAGAAGCCTGTACATTGGCTCAATATGCCGGACTGAGTTCAAATCTCAGCAGTTTCGGTATTTATGGATACCAGCCAGAGCATGATGTTAACCAGCTTACCGCGTTGCAGATTGCACAAATGATCTGGTATTTCATAGATGGAAAATATAGAAGTAAACAGGAAGCAGATATCAATGAGAGAAACAGCTTCAATCAGTATCATACTTTTTTTGCGGAGGTAGATACTGTTTTTCTGCAAAGCAAAAGATCAAACAGATGGTGGATGCAAATGCCAGATAAAAAATTTATCGCCTGCAGTCATAAAGATTATAAAAAAGCCAGCATGGATGAAATGCCGGAAAGGTGGTTGAGGGCGCAGGAAAGAGGATAGTGGGGGCCTCTCCCCAACCCTCTCCAAAGGAGAGGGAGTATGCCTCTGTTGGTGTTTTCACCAACAGAGAAATTAGCGGTTTTTTCTGCCTTTGTTGATGTTTTCACCAACAAAGATTTTAGAGGTATTATTTTTTCTGTTTTAATAAATCGTTTCTATGAATCGTCTCTTCACTTTGGTTTTCTCAGTTTTATTATTCACATCCGCATCCGCTCAAAATTCAAAGAATCTTACCAAACTGACGAATAAATTATTGCTAAGTGATTCAATCATAAATGCAGCACATATCGGCATATCCATATACGAACCAGAAACCAACAGTTACATTTACACTTACAATGCAGAAAAGAATTTCATTCCGGCGAGCAATACCAAATTATTTACGTTATATGCGGGTATGAAATATTTGGGCGACAGCATTACTGGTGCTTATTATAAAATTTCAAATGATACGATTTATGTTTTACCTACGGGAGATCCAACTTATTTACATCCCGATTTCGCAATACACCCTGTTCATGATTTTTTAAATACTAGTAATTATAAAGTTATATTGTTGGATGATGAGAAATATCCAGTTCCTTATGGCAAGGGCTGGGCTTGGGATGATCAGCAAGAAGATTATATGCCGCAAAGAAGCAGCTTCCCCGGCTGTGGCAATCTGCTTCATTTAGAATGGATAAAAAAAATAAACACGAAGCCTGATGAATTTCAATACGAACTGGTAGTGATGAATGCCGATGTTCCTGATTTTTCAATCACAAAAAAAACAGATACAACATTATCCGAAAACACCATCTCAAGAGAAGCCGGAAGCAACCATTTTACCGTAACAACAAACAACAAACTAAAAACATTTTCACAGGAGATTCCAATTGAAACTTTTGGAATGCAAACAGGTTTCATGATTTTACAGCATTCATTGTATCATTTGGCAACCCTACAAAAAACAAACAATATCAATCGCAGTGAATTCATTCCTTTTCACTCACAAAAAAGTGATTCTGTTTTTTCGCTGATGATGCATCGCAGTGATAATTTTTATGCAGAACAAACGCTTTTAATGGCAAGCAATGAAAAGCTTGGATACATGAGTGATCAAGATATGATTGATTCTCTTTTAAAAAACGATTTAAATGATATTCCACAGCATCCCCGCTGGGTTGACGGCAGCGGGCTGAGCCGATACAATTTATTTTCTCCAAATGACTTTGTGTATATCATCAATAAAACTCAAAATGAATTTGGCGTCGAAAGACTAAAAAATATTTTACCTACCGGCGGCACCGGCACATTGAAAAATTATTTCATCACCGACAGCAGTTTTATTTTTGCAAAAACGGGTTCGTTGAGCAACAACTATACTTTGTCTGGCTTAATGACAACAAGGAAAAACAAACAATTAATTTTTTCGGTGATGTTGAATAATTATCAAGGTTCTTCGAAAGCGGTGAGGAGATTGATTGAAGGGTATTTGCATGAAGTGAGGATGAGAGCCCCCTAAATCCCCCAAAGGGGGACTTTTATTTTTCTTCACAGCAATGTCTCCTGAAAGGGACGTTGCGTTTTTAGAGGGCTTTGTTAAAAAGGTTTCATAAACTGTATATCCTCAGATTCTCTGCGGTGAAAAATTCGTGCATTCGTGGCTGTCCCAACTACGCAACGTCCCTTTCAGGAGACATTGCTGAGAAGCAGCCTTTGTGTTTCTTTGTGACTTGGTGCCTTGGTGGCAGAAAAATAAATAATAAGAAAGTAAAAACAAGGAATAAGGAAGTGGCGATTAACTCCAAACAATGTGGCAACTTATTTAAATCATCTCTGCGTAAACTCTATATCCTCAGATTCTCTGCGGTGAAAAATTCGTGCTAACCCAACTACGCAAAGTCCCTTTCAGGAGACATTGCTGAGAAGGAAGAGTTTGCAAACGAATAACGCCAAACACCAAACGCCAAACAATAAACAACAAACCACAAACATTACCGAATTTGGGGGCTTTCACCTCCCGAACATCCTATCAATCTCCCCCTTATCGAAATTCATATACGTAGGTCTTCCGGTTGGTGTGGCATTGGAAATTTCGCAGGCCAATAAATCTTGTACCAATCCCTGCATTTCTTTTTGTGTAAGCGTGGTGCCGGTTTTAATCGCATTTTGTATCGCCATCGAACGAAGTAATTTTTCTCTTTTGGTGAATTTCAAATCACTGCTGAAATGTTTGTATTGTTCTAATATATTTTCAATGGCACCTTTTTCATTTCCATTTAATACATCTGCCGGCGTTCCCTGAATGACAAATGTATTCAATCCGAATAATTCTATTTGATAACCGAGGTCTTGCATATCAGATAATAATTCCTGCAACACAATTGAATCGCCTGAGGTAAGTTCTATGGTAACCGGAAACAAACTCTGCTGTGTGGCTATAGGCTTGCCTTCAACCGCTTTGGCATATCTTTCATACAACACTCTTTCGTGCGCATTTTGCTGGTTCACTAAAATAAAGCCAGAACCTTTTTGAACAATAATGTATGAATTATGCAACTGCATCAACGAATATTCATGGTCTGATTCTTTATGCAACGAAGAAGTTGTTGAAGAAGAGAAATTATCGTTTTGTTTTTTATCTGCAGGTGATTCGTAAAAATCTTTCCAGTGTTTCAATTCATTGCCGCCTGAACTTCTTTCAATTAAATGGGCCTGATTTTTTTGTGAGAATGCTTTAAATAAACTTGATGAAGCCGTTGAAGCACGCTGTTCTTCTGTCATAGGTTTGTTTATCGCATCCAAAGATTGTATAGAAGAATCCAGTTCAAAATCAAGTGTTGGAGTGATGCTGAATTGTGCCAATGCATGTTTTACTGCTGAATGCACAAAGGCATAAACAATTTTATCGTCTTCAAATTTGATTTCCTGTTTGGTGGGATGCACGTTTATATCCAGTTGTGCCGGATCCAAATCAATAAACAAAGCATACATCGGAAAACTGTCTTTCGGAATCAAATCCGCAAATGCATTCATGATGGCATGATTGAGATAGGCACTTTTGATGAAACGGTTGTTGACAAAAATATATTGATCACCTCTTGTCTTTTTCGCAGTTTCGGGTTTCCCTACAAAACCCATGATATTCAAATAATCGGTTTGCTCCTGAACGCTTACGAGTTTGGCATTATAATTATTGCCCAAAATCTGAACAATTCTTTGTTTGAGACTTCCTTTCTCCAGATGAAAAACTTCCTGCCCGTTGGATTGCATAGAAAAGAAGATATCCGGAAAAGCCATAGCCACTCTGATAAATTCATCAATGATATGACGAAGTTCTGCTGTATTGCTTTTTAAGAAATTCCTTCTGGCAGGAACATTAAAAAACAAATTCTTCATGGCGATGCTTGTGCCTCTATTTGCTGCCACAGGCTCCTGCAGTTTTACTTTGCTGTTTTCAATTTCAATATAAGTGCCTGAAGGGTCTTCATCTCTTTTTGATTTCAACTCTACCTGAGCTACCGCAGCAATACTAGCTAAAGCCTCCCCTCTGAAACCCATGGTTTTTATTCTAAATAAATCGTCGATGTTACTGATTTTGGAGGTAGCGTGGCGCTCAAAAGCCATACGGGCATCGGTTTCGCTCATGCCTTTGCCATTGTCGATAACTTGCACCAGCGCCTTACCTGCATCGCTGATAATAAGCTTAATTTCATCGGATCCTGCATCAACGGCATTTTCTAATAATTCTTTTACAGCACTGCCCGGACGTTGTATTACCTCACCCGCTGCAATCTGGTTAGCTATGTTATCCGGTAATAAATGAATGATATCTGTCAAAATCAATGTAATTTGTAGCGCAAAAATAACTAATCCTTTTCACTAATAATTTTATTGCTTTTATGCGGTATTTCATTGTTGTTTTTCTGTGCTTTTATTCGGGTATTTCCTTTGGTCAGCAAATTGATAATACTAAAGCAAAAAAATGGGCCGACAGTGTTTACAATACATTGTCGGATGATGAGCGCATTGGCCAGTTGGTGGTAGCTCGATTGTCAACCATTGACATGAAAACAAAAAAAATTACTTTTCTGAATGATTCGGTTGCTGCTTATGTAAAAAGATATAATATCGGTGGCGTTTGTTTATTTCAGGGCAGTCCGCAATTGCAAGCAGGAATGGTTAATAATCTGAAGCGCATTGCCAAAACACCAATTCTGTTTTCAATAGATGGCGAATGGGGTGTGGGCATGAGAATTTACGACAGCGTATTGCCTTTGCCAAGACAAATGATGCTAGGTGCGATGAGCGATTCCTCAATTGTTTATCAATATGGTAAAGTTGTTGCTGAACAATGTAAGCGCTTGGGTATTCAAATGAATTATGCGCCGGATGTGGATGTGAATAACAATCCCAATAATCCAGTTATCAACGATAGAAGTTTTGGAGAAGACAAATACAAAGTTGCTACTTTCGGTATTCAATACATGAAAGGCATGCAAGACAATGGCGTGATGGCTTGTGCCAAACATTTTCCGGGTCATGGTGATGTAGCAGTGGATTCGCATCTCGATTTACCAGTCATCAATAAAACGATGAAACAGCTTGATTCCACAGAGCTCTATCCTTTTAAAAAAATATTTGAACAAGGTGTCAGTTGTGTAATGAATGCGCATCTTTTCATACCTGCGATTGACGACAGTATAAATCGCCCCACTTCATTATCAAAAAAAAATATTGAGGGATTATTGAGAAAAGATTTGGGTTATCAAGGACTGGCCATTACCGATGGATTGGAAATGCAAGGTGTAAGAAAATTCTTCCCCAATGGAGAAGCTTCAGTTGAATCAATCATCGCCGGTAACGATTTACTTTGCATTCCCGACAGTATTCCACTCGTGATTTCAAAAATCAAATCTGCCATAGATTCTCAGCGTATAACTTGGGCTGCTATTGAAGAACATTGTAAGAAAGTATTAATGGCCAAATACAAATATGTTTTGCCTTTCAATGATTCTGTTGCATACAACAATCTTACCCTTGATTTAAATAAATCAGTTTTGTCCATGCGTGAACAAGTGGCTAAAAATGCCATTACCTTACTGGCAAAAGAAGACCATGCTTTTTTCCCTTTACAAAAAAATGAACACAAAATAGCTTATGTGGCTGTTGGAATTAATACGGGAAACGCCATTACAAGAAGGATGCAACATGATTATAATGCAGATATTTTTAATTTTGATTTCAGTAAAAAAAATGCGGACTCCATAAATATGCTCATTGATTCTATTGCAAAAGGATATCAAAAAGTAATCATCGGCATTCATCAAATTAATCGGGCTCCTGCCTATAA
>CANFGZ010000056.1 GCA_947446585.1 Chitinophagaceae bacterium
ACAATAAATTAATAAAATAGATTTCAATAAAAGGCTTTTACTAGAGAGCCTTTTATTGAAACAAACAAGCTTTTACATCTAAATAAATAACTGTAATTTAGATAAATAAAAAGCTTGGTTTTTCTATAAAAAAAGAAAATAACAGTACCAATTAAACTCTTATTATTTAACCATTTCAATAGAAACAAAAACTTTTTATTGAAACTCAGAACATTCTCATGAAAAAAAATCTACTTCTTTCTTTCTTATTATTAAGTTTTGTTGTTCTTAAAGCGCAGGTTGATGACAATCGAATAGCGAAAGAACTTGTAATAAAAAACAGTAAATCTATTGGATTATCTGATCAGGATTTATCAAACTATATTATTTCAAATACTTATTACGATAATGTATCGAAATTGAGAATGGTTTATTTACAGCAATCTTATTTAAATATTCCTGTTTATAATCAAATTCAGGTTTTGGCTTTCAAGGATCAGGCGCTCGTTTCTAATTCAGGAGGTAGAATTTCAAGCATAGAAAAAATAACAAGGGGAAATACAGGTAAGCCTATTATCGCTGCCGATCAGGCTGTGATGGCGGCTATTACTGACCGAAAATTAATCACACAAAGAAATCCATTTGTTTTAGAAACTAAAAAGGAAGGCAATTTTATCGTATTCGACAATATGGGAATTTCAAGAGAAAATATTACCGCAGAATTAATGTGGGTTCCCTCAATGGATGGTAAGAATATATTTTTATCCTGGCAAGTTTATATCATTCCAAACTCCTCATCTGATTATTGGATGGTTAGGGTAAATGCAATGGACAATTCAATAGTTAGTATAAATAATTTAACAGTCTATTGTAATTGGGATAATCATTCAAATAAAAATGCTGCAAAAAATAATTCATCAATTCAATATAAAAAAGATGAAACGAATTTTAGCAACATTATGTCTTTTGATTTTTTACAGAAAGAACAAAAAACGCAAAACAGTCCTTCTTTAATTAATAATGCAACTTACAGAGTTATTCCTTTTCCCGCGGAAAGTCCTATTCATCCTGGAGGCAGTAGTGATGTAAGAACTAACCCTTGGACATCAGCTCCAGGCAATGCCACTACATTAAACTGGCATAATAACGGAACCAGCGATTATATTTATACAAGAGGAAATAATGTGTGGGCAAAAGAAGACAGAAACAATACTAACGGTACAGGAAATCCGGCAACTTCTACAACAACTGCAGACCCATTAAGCTTTGACTTTACACCCAGTTTTACAGTAACTCCTACTCAAACTACACCGATTAAAAATCAACAATTCAATATTACCAATTTATTTTACTGGAACAACATCATTCATGACATCATGTATTTAAATGGATTTGATGAGGTTTCTGGAAATTTTCAGGCTACAAACTTAGGTAGAGGTGGTCTTGGAAATGACTTCGTTTTTGCTGATGCTCAGGACGGCGGAGGTACCAATAACGCAAATTTTGCAACTCCTGCTGATGGAAGTAATGGAAGAATGCAAATGTATTTATGGAGTGGTAACCCTCAAAAAGATGGCGATGCAGATAATGGTATTATTTGTCATGAGGCCGCTCATGGTATTAGTAACCGATTAACAGGAGGTCCTGCTCAGGCCGGATGTTTGAGCAACGATGAAAACATGGGTGAAGGATGGAGTGATTATTATGGTCTCATGTTTACTCAAAACTGGGCTACTTCTACTTTAAATACAGGTTATGCTTCTCCAAGAGGAGTTGGAACATATGTTGTCGGACAAACAGCAACGTCTACCGGTATACGCTCTCAAAAATATTGCACTAATTTTAGTATCAACAACAAAGTATATGCAGCTACCATTCCAGCAGAATCACATGATAGAGGTGAAATTTGGTGTGCTACACTTTGGGACATGACATGGAATATAATTAATCAAGTTGGTAATATCTCTAATACTTTATATGATGTAAATGGTACTGGCGGAAATATTATTGCACTTAAATTAGTAACAGAAGGCCTGAAATTGCAACCTTGCAGTCCAGGATTTATTGATGGCAGAGATGCTATTCTTCAAGCAGATCAACTTCTTTATAATGGAGTACATCAATGTGCCATTTGGGAAGCATTTAGAAGAAGAGGTATGGGAGCTTTTGCTTCACAAGGTTCATCCGGCAGTGTTACCGATCAGGTTCCTGATTTTACAATTGGCAATGCCACAATAAATCTAACCCAAAGTGCAACACAAGTAAACGAAGGGCTAAGCATAACTTATACTACTAAAATAACCACTAATAATTGTGGTGTTATTTCAAATTTTTTACTTACAGACACGCTTCCATCTAATGTAACATATCAAATTGGGGGTACTTTTAATCCTAGTACTCGTGTAGTCAGTTTCCCTGTAACATTAACAGCTGGTCAATCACAAACCTATTCATTTACTGTTATTGCAAACGCTGGCTCTTATTTTCCTACCGTTACTTTATTTCAGGACTCAGCAAATGGACCTACTATTCCCTCCGGTATATGGTCAACTTCAAATACAAGACCAAATGGATTTTGGAGTGTTTCAACGGCTCGTTCATTTAGTGCAAATAGTTCTTATTTTTCAAACAACATAGATACTACTTCCGATCAAAAACTTATCCTTACAAATGCAATTAGCTTGGGAGCCAATCCACCACCGTTATCATTCCGTCACTGGCTTAATTCCGAAAGTACTTATGATGGTGGCGTACTTGAAGCCAGTATAAATGGGGGCGCTACCTGGACAGATATGCAGCCTAATTTCATCCTTGGTGGTTATCTTACAACTATGGATGCCACTACATTGCTTGCAGGAAGAAGAGCGTGGTCTGGCAGCAGTAATAACAAATGGATAAAGACTAAAGTAAATCTGACGCCTTATGCCAATCAAAATTTAAAAATAAGATTCCGATTCACTTCTGATGTGGGTACCAATCTCGAAGGCTGGTATGTTGATGATATTGCAATAAGAGATCAAGCCGTTATTGAAATGCAAAGTAATCTCTACAACAGTACAAATGTTCGAGTTGCTTCCAGTGACACATTCACAATTATACTTCCAGCAAATTCTTGCACATCTGCAGTTATCAGCAGTGAACCTATTAGTGCAAATGTTTGCAGTGGAAGCTCAACCACATTTACCACAGTAGCTGCAGGAAGTAACAATATTTATCAATGGCAGGTAAGTACCGATAACGGTGCTACTTATTCCAATCTATCTGGAGAAACTAACCCATCATTAATACTAAATAATGTTTCCAGCGCTTTTAATAATAATAGATATAGAATAATCGTATCCAATTCTTGTCCTTCAACAGATACTTCTGCAGCAGCGGTTTTAAATGTTTCAACACCTTCTTCTATTTCCAATCAGCCTTCAAATCAAAATCTTTGCCTGGGTAATGACGCCGTTTTTAGTATCACCACAAATAGCAATGCTAATACTTATCAATGGCAGGTAAGTACTAATAATGGTGTTAGCTTTTCAGATATCACAGGTGCTACTAACCCTACACTCACCATTAATAATATAAATAATTTGCAAAACAACAATCAATATCATGTTGTTGTTTCTACATGTTCTCCTGGTGGTTTAATTTCGTCAAATGTAATTTTAACGGTGAATAGCCCTGCCAATATTACATCTCAACCAGCCAATACAAGTGCCTGTCCAAATGGAAATGTAAGTTTTAATGCAAATTGCACCGGAACTTCTTTAACGTATCAATGGCAGGTAAGCATCGACGGTGGTAATAGCTACACTGATATCACAGGAGAAACAAATTCCATTCTAAACCTAACGAATGTTACTTCCTCAATGAATAATTACAAATACAGAGTAATTGTAAATAGTACTGTGTGTCCTGGTGAAATAATTTCAAACGAAGCATTGCTCACCATAAGCAATAGTGCAGTAATTACTAATCAGCCAATAGATAATAATACCTGTACAGGAGGAAATGCACTATTTTCTGTTTCTGCAACGGGATCAGGCCTCGTTTATCAATGGAATGTAAGCACTGATGGCGGAGTGACTTTTACAAATATTCCCGGAGAAACAAATACTACACTTACCGTTTCAAATGTTATCAATGCAATGGAAGGAAATTTATACCATGTAACAATTACAAACGCCTGCTCTGCAATTGGTACCAATTCTGATAATGCAGTTCTTCATGTGATCGCTTCTCCCGAAATCACTACTCAACCTATAGATGTGATAACATGTGTTAACACACCTGCACAATTCAATACTTTAGTAACTGGAAGTTCTATAACTTATCAATGGCAGGTAAGTACTGATGGAGGCTTAACCTTTAATAATATACCTAATGAAACAAATAGCTCGCTTAATTTTACTAATGTTGATACCTCAATGAATCAAAATAAATACAAATTAATTATTTCATCCCCTAATTGCGGATCAATAGTTTCGAATGTAGTATTGTTGATTGTTGATGATCCAGCAAGCATTAGCATACAACCGGCTGATATTAATACTTGTGAAAATACAAATGCCGTGTTAAGCATTTCTGCTTCAGGTACATCTATTTTATATCAATGGCAAATAAGTACTGATGGAGGAATCACATTTACAAACATTACTGGTGAAACCAATAGCACATTAAATTTATCAGCTGTTACTTCTATTCAGAACAATAATCAGTACAGAGTGATTATTTCAGAACTTAGTTGTGGTACAATTACTTCTGATGCAGCTACGCTCTTCGTTAATAGTTTACCTACAGTAACAATAACTGCGTCACCTGCTCTTGTAGTAATGCCCAGAGAAACAATAACATTAACAGCAAGCTCTACACCTTCTTCCAATGTATTTAGCTGGTTTAAAAATGGAACAAGATTAAGTGGACAAACTGGAAGTAGTATCACCATTTATGACAATGGCGTAGGGTCATATTCTGCTTCAGTTATTGATGCAAATGGTTGCAGTAATAATTCAAATGTGCTTGTAGTAAGAGACACCGTATTAAATTACACATTCATTTATCCAAATCCGAACAAAGGACATTTTCAAGTTAGATTTGATGGTATCCCTTATAATGGACAACCTAGAATTATTACGATGTATGATGCTAAAGGAGCAAGAGTTTTCAGTAAATCTTATACAATCTCAGCTCCTTATGAAGTAATGGATGTAAATGCTGAAAAATTCAGCAGAGGAGTTTATTCTTTAGTATTATCCGATGCAAATGGAACTACTTTAGCAACTGGCAAAGTTGTAATTCAGTAGTTTCTTTACAACTTTGATTTAATTGTGGGGACTTTGATATTAAAAATGGGCATTATTACATAGAAGAGTAATAATGCCCATTTTTAATATAGGTTTTCTTAATAACAGTGTTATTTAAAGTGATTTAGTTTAAACTTATAATGAATTTAAGTTGATTAATTTAAATGGGTGCGAAGTGTTTAATAATATGGAGGAATACAAAATCAAAATATTATGCTTCAACGAAATACGAATAGTCCTCAGTCGGCTATATTTATTAACATGCTTATAATAACTACTTATTTTTAATTAAATAGCTTTTCTTCTTATCGGAAAGTTTTGTAGGGTATGCTGTAAAGCCTTATGATCTGTATTGACTTGTATAGGTATCAACTTAAATCTCA
This sequence comes from Chitinophagaceae bacterium, assembly GCA_947446585.1. Taxonomy (GTDB): domain Bacteria; phylum Bacteroidota; class Bacteroidia; order Chitinophagales; family Chitinophagaceae; genus Ferruginibacter. The sequence goes on from CANFGZ010000056.1 coordinate 5,657, forward strand.
TTTTTTCTAGGTGTATCTCTAGAAAATAATTTTTGCTTTTTAATCCGGGATTTTTAATCAACGAATAAAATAAAAAAAGGGCCAAGATAGAAATCTAGCCCCGCTTTAAAATCCAATATCCTATGAAAAACCGAGATAAAAATAATAATCTTTTTTTAATTGTGGACGCTTTTCTGCTTACTGTTTGATAGATGTGTCCGCTATTGGATTAACGTGGTAAAATGTTGCTGAAAATCAGGAAAATGAAAGTATCTTCTGAAATTATCAGCTATTGTGCTATCCTAATTTTTAATTTACATATTCCTTCTGTATTGGCCGCCTACATTATACAAAGCATTGGTAATTTGTCCTAAACTACAATACTTAACGGTTTCCATTAATTCTTCAAATAGATTGCCATTATTGATGGCTGTTTTTTGTAATCTTTCGAGCATATCTGATGATTTATGCTGATGGCGTTTTTTAAACGCTTCCAGAGAAACGATTTGGGATTCTTTTTCTTCTTTTGTTGAACGAATCACCTCTGTAGGCAAAATAGTAGGAGAACCTTTTTTACTTAAAAAGGTATTCACACCAACAATAGGATATTCGCCGGTATGTTTTAAGGTTTCATAATGCAAACTCTCTTCCTGAATTTTATTTCGCTGATACATTCTTTCCATAGCTCCCAAAACACCTCCCCTTTCAGTGAGTCGGTTAAACTCCTTCATAACAGCTTCTTCTACCAGATCTGTTAATTCTTCAATTAAAAAAGAACCCTGATTGGGATTTTCATTTTTTGCAGTACCCAATTCTCTGTTGATGATTAACTGAATCGCCATTGCTCTTCTTACACTTTCTTCCGTTGGTGTAGTTATAGCCTCGTCGTAAGCGTTAGTATGCAAAGAATTACAGTTGTCATATATCGCATACAAAGCCTGTAAAGTTGTTCGGATGTCATTAAAATCGATTTCTTGAGCATGCAAACTTCTGCCACTAGTTTGAATATGATATTTTAATTTCTGACTTCTGCCGTTTCCTTTGTATTTATTTTTCATAGCCTTTGCCCAGATGCGTCTGGCCACGCGACCAATTACACTGTATTCGGGATCCATTCCATTGCTGAAAAAGAAAGAAAGGTTAGGTGCAAAATCATCTATATGCATCCCACGACTCAAATAATATTCAACAAAAGTAAATCCATTTGCGAGTGTAAATGCCAGTTGGGTTATCGGATTAGCACCTGCTTCAGCAATATGATATCCACTGATACTTACGCTGTAAAAATTCTGAATATTTTGATTGATGAAATATTGTTGAACATCACCCATCAGCTTCAATGCAAACTCCGTAGAGAAAATACAAGTATTTTGCGCCTGGTCTTCTTTTAAAATATCAGCCTGCACCGTTCCGCGCACCGTTGACAAAGCAATAGCTTTTATTTTTTCATAAACATCCTCAGGTAAAACATCTTTTCCACTCAAACCCAGTAATCTCAATCCCAAGCCGTCATTTCCCTGTGGTAATGCGCCTTCCAGTTTTCCATTTACAGGATGTACTGAAATACCATCTGTGCCTATATATTGAGGAAGTTGATTGATGTTAAACTTGCTTTCAATGATTTTATTAACTTCCTCTTTAAGATTATTGTCTAGTATGTATTTTTCGCATTGTTGATCAATAGCTGCGTTCATAAAAAAGGCCAGAATAATCGGTGCAGGACCATTGATCGTCATACTCACCGAAGTCTTAGGATCACACAAATCAAAACCACTGTATAATTTTTTGGCATCATCAACAGTTGCGATACTTACCCCACTATTTCCAATTTTGCCATAAATATCAGGTCTGATGGCAGGATCTTCTCCATACAACGTAACACTGTCAAATGCTGTACTCAAGCGCTTTGCAGGCTGCCCCACACTTACGTAATGAAAACGACGATTGGTTCTTTCAGGACCACCTTCTCCGGCAAACATTCTGGTAGGATCTTCCCCTTCTCTCTTCAATGGAAACACACCGGCCGTGTATGGAAATTCGCCTGGAACATTTTCCTGCAACTGCCATTTTAAAATATCACCCCAATCTTTATAACGAGGGAGATATACTTTAGCTAAGTTGGTTCCTGATAAACTTTTATAAGTAAGCGGCTGCTTAATCACTTTATCTCTTACTTGAAACTCATAAAATTCTTTACTGTAGCGGTCTTGTATAGACGACCAATTGGTAACCAACTTTCTGCTCACCTCGTCTAATTTCGATTCTGTGTTTTTCAGTGCCTCTGCGATAGCAGATTTTGTTTCTGAAGATGCGTTTTCTAATGTATTTAAAACGCCATTCAACTGATACCATCTGCTGGCGAATTCACTTTGTTCATTTACCCAAGCATCATAAGCTTTAATGGTTTCAGCAATTTCAGAAAGATATCTTACTCTTGAAGGCGGAATGATAGTAGATTGACTACTGGTTTCTTTTTTATGTGAATGATGAACACTTGCATCACTGAATGAAACGCCTGTTTTGGTAGTAACTTTTTCCATCAGTCTTTCAAACAATTCATTCACTCCTGCATCATTAAATTGAGCGGCAATGGTTCCTACAATAGGCAATTCATCATCTTTGGCTTCCCATAAACCATGATTGCGTTTGTATTGTTTGCGCACATCATGTAAAGCATCTAAGGCGCCTGCTTTATCAAATTTATTTACACAAACCACATCGGCATAATCCAACATATTGATTTTTTCCAATTGTGAAGGCGCGCCATATTCAGGCGTCATCACATACATGCTGATGTTGCAATAATCTAAAATGGAAGCATCACTTTGTCCAACACCCGCACTTTCCAGAATCACAAAATCATAACCAGCTTCTTTACAAATATCAATCGCATCCTGCACATATTTGCTTAATGCCTTATCACTTTCGCGAGTAGCCAGACTGCGCATATATGCTCGCGGAGAAGAAATTGAATTCATTCTGATACGGTCACCCAATAAAGCACCACCAGTTTTTTTCTTGGAAGGATCAACAGAGATAACAGCAATTGTTTTGTCGGTATAAGTATGTAAAAATCTTCTTACGATTTCATCAGTAACTGAAGATTTACCAGCGCCACCGGTTCCGGTAATTCCTAACACAGGCGCTTTGCTATTTTCTAATGCAATTTTTTTGGCACTAGTCAAAGACTGTCGCCAGTCACCAAGCACACCATTTTCAGCATTGGTGATTTTTCTGGCGATTTTTCTTACATCTATAACTTCTCCAAGAGTCATTGGTGATTGATAATTACCATCGCCATTCAATTCAAAATCACATTGGCGAATCACATCTTCAATCATACCTTCCAATCCCATTTTGCGACCATCATCCGGAGAATAAATTCTGGTGATGCCATAATTATGCAACTCTTCAATTTCATCAGGCAGAATGGTACCACCGCCACCACCAAAAATTTTGATATGACCGCAGCCGTTTTCTTCCAGTAAATCTTTCATGTATTTGAAAAACTCAACGTGTCCGCCCTGATAACTAGTAATCGCAATACCTTGTACATCTTCTTCGATGGCGCACTCCACTATTTCTGCCACACTTCTGTTATGTCCTAAATGAATAATTTCAGCGCCTTTACTTTGTAAAATACGACGCATAATATTTATAGCGGCATCATGTCCATCGAACAAAGAAGCAGCCGTTACAATTCTCACTTTCTGTTGGGTAGAAAAACTCATAATAAAAGCTTTTTTCAAATCAATAACAGCTGTGATTGTGATTTGCTTTTAGATATTATTGAAATATCAGCGCATTTCACCTTGTTATTTTTTTGATGGGACAAAATTACAGATAAAAATGTGCGAAAAATCTAATCAATAGGAATTATGATTGCATACGAAAAGTAAGGGCCGCAAAATCTTCAATGCTTAACTGCTCGGCGCGTTTTTTGAAAATATCATCTGTCAACACTTCGGCTGTAAACTGACTTTTCAAGGCGTTTCTCAACGTCTTTCTGCGCTGGTTAAATGCAGTTTTTACTAAAACCCAATAGGCGCGCTCTGATTTTACATTCAAAGGTTCTTGTCTGCGGGTCAATCGAATCACACCACTCACCACTTTTGGTGGCGGATTGAAACTTTCGGCAGGCACGTCAAATAAATATTCCACATCATAATAAGCCTGAATCAACGCACTTAGCACGCCATATACTTTAGAACCGGATGGCGAAGCTGCCCGATCGGCCACTTCTTTCTGAAACATGCCAATCACAACCGGCACATGTTCTTTCCATTCGAGGATTTTGAAAAGTATCTGTGTTGAAATATTATAGGGAAAATTACCAATCACCGTGAAACTTTCCTGAAACGGCATTTCAATATCCAGAAAACTGGCTTCAATGATTTTGTCTTTTAAGACTTCATATTTTTTGTGGAGATAATCTACTTTTTCTCTGTCGAGTTCAACAGCTTTAAAATCAATATCAGTCAACTTAATCAACTCTTTCGTCAACGCACCGGCACCTGGACCCACTTCCAGCAAACGACTGAAACTATTGGCTTTCAGCGCATCAACTATTTTCTGAATAATCAATTCATCTTTCAAAAAATGCTGACCGAGTGATTTTTTAAGTGTGTACATGGGGGCAAAGGTAAGTGTTGGTTGCTAGATACTGGATAATGGATACTGGATGCTGGATAGGCTAGATAAAGCTGGATAAGCTGGATGCTAGATTCTGGATATACCCGGTCTTCTCAGCAATGTCTCCTGTAAGAGACGTTGCGTGTGGAACAGACTGGATATAGCTAGATAGGCTAGATAAAGCTGGATAAGAAGTATCATATTAAACTAACAAATCCTTTTACAAAAATCTTATTCCATTTTTTTACTGAGAAGAGAAACCCCTTGAACATTTTGAACCCCTGTCTGCCGACAGGCAGGCATTGAACCTTTTAAACAAATCCCCTAAAAACGCAACGCCCCATGCCGCAGACATTGCTAATAAGGACGCTCTTATCCAGCCTATCCAGCTTTATCCAGCCTATCTATCTTATCTAGCATTATTATCGTATTTTCGCACCTCAAATCAAGTTGACAATGAGCGTACATCCGGAACATAAGCCGATCATAGGATTCAGTTGTGGCGATTTAAATGGCATCGGCATTGAATTGATCATTAAAGTATTGAGCGATAGCAGAATTTTGGATATCTGTACGCCAGTGGTTTTTGCGAACAATAAAGCCATTAACTTTTACAGAAAAACTTTACCGGAAGCGAATATCAATTTCGCCATCATCAAAGATTCTACTAAAATCAACCCCAAACAATTAAACTTATATAACTGCTGGGAAGAAGAAGTGGAAATTACTCCAGGCACCATGAATGATATCGGTGGTAAATATGCCGTCATCAGTTTGAAAACCGCCACTGAAGCCCTGAAAGCCGGAAAAATTGACGGTTTGGTTACAGCTCCTATTCACAAAAAAAATATTCAGACTTCAGATTTTAATTATACTGGACATACTCCTTTTCTTAAAAAATCTTTTGGGGTAAATGATGTGGTAATGTTGATGGTAGCTGAAAACATGAAGATTGGTTTGTTGACAGAACACCTACCTGTGAAAGAAGTCGCTCAGGCTCTTAGCAAAGAAAGCATCTTGAGCAAATTGAACCTGATGAACCAATCTTTGAAAAGAGATTTCTGCATTAATAAACCACGCATCGCAGTTTTAGGTTTAAATCCTCATGCAGGTGACGAAGGACTTATAGGCAAAGAAGAAATCGAAATCATCAAACCTGCCATAAAAGACGCCAAACAAAAAGATATTTTCTGTTTTGGTCCTTATAGCGCTGATGCATTTTTTGCAAGAGGGCAGTATGAAAAATTTGATGCGGTATTGGCATTGTATCACGATCAAGGATTAATCCCATTCAAATCACTATCACTTGGTGAAGGTGTGAATTTTACAGCAGGATTGAATGCAGTAAGAACATCTCCCGATCATGGAACTGCGTTCGATATCGCAGGAAAAGGTATTGCTGATGAAACTTCTACCAGACAAGCTTTGTATACTTGTATCGATATCATTAACAACCGAAAAGAATTTGACCAACAAAGAGTCAACCCTTTGAGAAAAATGAGTGCCTCTATGTTAGCAAGAGCTGTTGATGAAAAAATATCTGAAGACTAATTAAAGATTTATTTAAACACATCATCGGCAATGCCTTTGTTGATGATGTATTTCGACAATAAAATTTCCGCTTCTCCTTTTTTGGGTTTCT
>CANFGZ010000057.1 GCA_947446585.1 Chitinophagaceae bacterium
AGATTATTAAAAATATTATTGGCACTGAATGTACTGTTTTCAATAGCGTAGGTATAAGGAGCTCTTCCTCCTGCCGCTCTTACTTCTATTGATCCGTCGTTTCCATTAATGCAAGTAACATTAGTTTTTGAAAATAAACTGACAATTAATCCAGATGTTGTTGATTGAGTTACGGTGAAATTAGCAGATCTCATACATCCATTCAAATCTACTACAACAACATTATGAATTCCGGCATCTACAGAGGTAAAGATGGCTGAACTTTGTGAAGTGCCTCCATCCATGCTGTATAAATAAGAACCTGTTCCGCCATTTGCAATAATCGTTACTGTTGTTGTACCTCCTATTGTGTAAATGTTATTTGCAACATTTACAGAAATGGATATCTCAATAGGTTGTGTTATTAATATCGTTTCATTTGCCGAATTTCCGGAAGCATCTGAAACGGTGAATGTATGTTCGCCAGCAGTTGTTGTAAAAATTCCTAGTCCTGAGTATGGAGGAGTTCCTCCAGATGCAGTTACTCTTACTGATGTGGTTCCGCCATTGCAAGCAATATCTCCAGCAACTGCAGTAACAACTAATCTTCCTGTTGCTGGGGGCTGAGAAATATTTTTTATCTTATTCAATATACAGCCATTCGCGTCCTTAATACTAATTGTATGTCTACCAGCTATAACATTATTAAACACATTTGAACTTTGAAATACCCCATTATTTAAACTGTAAGTATAGGGAGAATTACCGCCGCTCGCGTTTACGGTTAAAGAAGTATTGCCTCCATAAACTGTAATCAATCCCCCAGCAGAAATAGCAGCAGTAATAGCAGTTGGTTGAGTAATAGTAACAGTTGAAGAACTGGTTAAATTGTTAGCGTCTGTAACTGTATAAGTATATGTTCCAGCAACAACACTGAAACTGCCTGTACCGGTATATGGTGGAGTACCGCCTGTTGCAGTAACAATAACATTAGCAGCACCTCCATTACATGAAATCAATCCGGCATTAACATTGGCTGCAAATGGTTGTGGTTGTATAATTGTTATTGAACTAGATTTTAGACATCCGTTTACATCTTTTACATAAATGGTGTAAGTGCCTGCAGAAACCGCATTAAAAATATTAGAAGTTTGGTACGTTCCATTATTCAATTTAAACGTATAAGGACTTGTGCCCCCTGATGGAGAAATAGTTATTGATGTAGTACCACCTGCAGAAGTAATTACTCCCGAAGCAGCAGTTGAGTTTAATGATAAAGGCTCTGTAATATTTACCGAGGTGCTTGCAGTGGCACCAGCAGCATCTCTCACCGTGTATGTATAATTTCCGGCATTCACACTGAAAGAGCCTATTCCTGTATAAGGAGGAGTTCCGCCAGAAGCTGTAACCGTAACTGTTGTAGACATTCCATTACATAAAATAGTACCAAAAGTTGCGTTTGCGTTTAAAGTGGAAGATATAGGCTGAGTTATTGTAATACTGACTATTTTGGTACAACCGTTAGCATCTTTTACGGTAACATTGTGAATTCCTGCAAGCACACTATTAAAAATTCCAGAGGCCTGAAATGCGCCATTGTCTAATTTATAAGTAAGTATGCCCGTTCCTCCAGAAGCAGTTGTTGTTATAGTAGTACTTCCTCCATTAGTTGATATTGATCCTGAACTAAGGGTGGCATTTATTAATGTAGGTTGAGAAATCGTAATGGAGGTAGTGGTTGTTGATCCTGCAGCATCTCTAACGGTATATGTACTTGTTCCAGCAAGTGCACTAAATGAGCCTGTACCAGTGTATGGAGCGACTCCTCCTGTTGCAGTAACGGTTACGGTAGTCGTAGCTCCATTACAAGTTATAGCACCGGCAGTAGATGAAGCTGATAAAGTACTTACTACAGGTGCATTAATCAAAAAACTTTTAGTAACAATACATCCGTTTATATCTTTTACATTAACATTATGATTGCCAGCAGCAACAGCAGCAAATGTATTTGATGTTTGGTAAACACCCCCATCTAAGCTATACTGGTAGGCTGTTCCTGTTCCGCCTGTTGCAGAAACTTGAATGCTAGTAGTGCCTCCAACTGTAGCGATGGTGCCAGAAGCAACTGAAACTGAAATTATCAAAGGTTGATTTATCGTTATCGTTACCGTATCCTTTGATCCAGTTGCATCAGTAACAATATAAGAATGTAGTCCTGCACTTGCAGTAAAATTTCCAGTTCCTATATAAGGAGAAGTACCTCCTGTTGCAGATACAGTAACGGTAGAACTTCCACCATTACAGGTGATCGCTGTAAATGTTGCAGTAGCATTGAGAATTACAGCTAAGGGCTGATTAATGGTAATGCTAGTTATTTTCGTGCAACCATTGGCGTCTTTTACAGTTACACTATGAGCTCCTGCAAGAACTGAATTAAATATACCTGAGGCTTGATAAGCTCCATTATCTAATTGATAACTAAGTGTGCCAGTGCCTCCGGAAGCAGTTGTAGTTATTGTTGTACTACCTCCATATACTGAAATAGTGCCAGCACTTAGTGATGCACTTATTAATGAAGGTTGAGAGATAGAAAGGGTAACAGTATCTCTTACTCCAAAAGCATCAGAAACAATGAATGAACGAGTTCCAGCAATAGCGGTAAAATTTCCAGTACCTGTGTAAGGTGTAGTACCTCCTGTTGCAGATACAGTAACGGTAGAATTTCCGCCATTACAAGTTATTGCAGTAAAAGTTGCAGTAGCGTTAAGCGTATTGGTTGGAGGTGGAGTTGGTGTTGTGGAGGAATATTTATAAATCCCAATATCGGGAACACTGTTTATTGAAGATCCTTCAAAGTCAGTACTTAGCCCGCCTACACTAACACCTGCTCCTATTGCTTGACTATTTGAACTCAAATGCAAATCCCAGTTATCAGGAAGACTTGAAGAGGTGTCAGCAAATATTTGGTTCGTCGTTATTAGCTCTCCGATTCCCAATGTACCTCCCAAAGTAGTAGGGTTCAAGAAGCCTCCTTTTATATAATAAAGATTATTCCTGTGTTTGAATTTTGTTCTTGAAGCATCGTAAATTATTTGATCTCCAACAGTGCTATAAAAAATATTATTTCTTAAATCTACAAGTGTATCAGCATTACCCCTGATGTTATCATCTGAATATTGTATTGCAGATCGATGACCATAATAATTGCAATAAGGAGGGTTTATTGGATTACTCCAATTCTGGTTGCTTATTGGTAATGTATTATCTGGGCATTTAGTTGGACTTCTGAAAAACCACCATTTATAATTTCCATTAGCATCACCTCTAAATGATTGTCCGTCATTGTAAAGATCATAGCCAAAATTTGGGCCAGACATTCTCGAACTGTTATTATTAATAAATACATTGTTAATACAAGAGATATTCCTATTGTTTCCTCTGAAAACATCACCAGAACTTCCGTGGATGTATCCAAGCTGCCCGCAGTTAATTACTTTATTATATGCAAATGTATCATACCAAGAGCCATTTAATGTATCATATCTATCAGTATTACCTATTTCAAATAATCCAGAACAATCAATAACAGTATTGTAGGAAAAGTTAGAATATTTAACACAAAACATGTCAATTGCGACCCCTCCCAAACCAAAACAATCACTTACTCTTCCACTTCTTCCCCATGCTCCTTTTATATAATTATGAGAGATGTTTATATGATAGCCATTTATTGCCTCAAAAGCACCGGCCATTATATCACTAGTGCCAGTGGTATCAGCTGTGGTTTTGAGATTCTCTATTGTATTATATTGTAAATTGCAATTTATAGCAGCTATTGAGCCTAATGCAAAAGAGACATTGCTAAAATAGCAATTTTTAACTGTACAGTTTTTAACCATCCATTTCCTATTTGTAGTATCTCTGTTTGATCCAAAAATAGTATCTACACCATTTGATGCTAATCTCGACTGAGTCCATTCTCCAAAGATTATTGCACTTCTTGTATAAGCAGGATTTGCCTTGTCGGCTTGTGGAAATCTAAAGTCATTAAATTGAAGGCCATCTATAATAATCCAACTTACCCCTGCAAATTCAATGACATTGTTTGAATTGCTACTTATAGGAGTTGAAGCAGTAGGATAGATGAAATTAGGCTTTGGTAAAGAAAGATCACCATAACTGGTTAAAACGATAGGATTTTGTTGTGTTCCACTTGGGGCAGTATATCCATATGCAGGGTAATTTACCCAAGAACAACTTACAAATTCAAATCCAGTAGCAGCAGTATGACCATTGTCAAAAACATCACCCCTTTTGAAGGCGATCGTATCACCAGGTAAAAATGTAGTATTCCCATTGGTGATTAACGTTTGCAATTTCTGCAGCGTTTTCCAAGGCGTCGCTATATTTTGAGCCTGAGTTACGGAATAACTATCACTCCCGGTGGAACTACTGAAATAAAATTTTCTCGAAAAGGCGCTAGATGCAGTGAGGAAAAAAAGTGTAAATAATAATAATTTAGTAAAGTTTAAATTAAACATGGTTTTTCATTTGGTGGTTATAGAACATTGGATTGATGCTTCAGAATAGAACATAATTCTATGATCTGAAAACGACTTAAAGATATTGGTAACATAAAAACGACTGATTTCTTAGTTTATTGTTTTAATCTTATTTTATCCTGTATTTAAATCGAAATAAATAAAATCAAAACCAGATATGCCAATTAATCCAAATTCTGTGCCAAATAAATATTAATCATAGTTATCAACAGCATTGTTGATAATGTTTAAATTCATTAACAAATTGGTTCCTGAAATCCAAACTGTAATTATGAGGTAATTCGGGGATCGATTTTCTTATATAAAAAATCAGATAAAATATTGATGAGGATAAATGCTATTGAACTGCAAAGCACAGCACCAAGTACTATAGGGTAATCAAGTTTTTCTAAAGCGTCTATTGTAAGTTTGCCCAACCCCTTCCAGCCAAAAATAAATTCTACAAAAAAAGCACCTGCGAGTAATTCTCCAAACCATCCTGTAATTGTAGTGATGATTGGATTCAATGCATTACGAATTCCATGACGTAACACCACTTCTCTTTTGCTTAATCCCTTGGCAAATGCTGTTCTGATATAATCCTGATTCAATACATCCAACATTGAACTTCTGGTAAGTTGAACGATAATTGCCAATGGTCTAATTCCTAATGTAATTGTGGGAAGGATTAAGTTTTTTAACTCCATATATTTCACTCCGGTAATTTCATTTATTTCATACAAGCTACCTGTGAAATTCAGGCCTGTATATTGGTGGAGCACAATTCCGAAAAAATAAGCAATAATAATGGCGATAAAAAATGAAGGCGCAGATATCCCTGTAATGCTTGTGATAATTATACTGTGGTCAATCCAACTGTTTTTTTTCAAAGCAGCAATAATGCCAATTGAAATCCCTAAGACACAGGCAAAAATCATAGCAGTTAATGCTAATATTAAAGTTCCAGGAATCGATTCGTAAATAATGCTAGTTACTTCTTTTTTAGTTTGATAGCTCTTGCCTAAGTATGGAATTTTAAAAGCAAGTTTTTTCTTTTTTCCGAAGAAAAATCCTCTGAGTTTTTTTTCTTTTATTTCTGATGAATCATAAATTGAAATCGGCGAAATGTTGTTGATATATAAAGCCAATTGCTTCCACTTGGGTTTGTCAAGGTTTAACTCCTTTTGAATATTATCAATGGTTTTTTTATCCCCGCTTTGTCCTGCAACAAGTTTTGCAGGGTCTCCCAATAATTGAAACAACGTAAAGATTAATATAATTACCCCCAGTAAAACTAATATCGAACTAAATAATTTTCTGATGAAGTACATCAAGATTTAATTTATAATTGATTTTTATTGTTGATTAGTTTCGATAATCTTCAGTATCTCACCGGCATTGAATTTATTGTTATCCAGTCCTTCGTATGATTTGATAATATTGCCGTTCCACAAATACGCTATCCCTGGAGTGGTTGCATTATTTCCTAATAATTTAAAAAAAGTGGGGATGTCATCTATAACATGATAAGGATAATTGATTTTTGTTTCGGTATAAAACTCTGGAATCTTATACACCTCTTCATTCATGAATAAAACATAAATCGGAGGTAGTTTATGTAGTTTCGAAATCTTCACTATTTCTTTTGCGGCATCTCTGCAATGATCACAGCCCGGAACAAATAAACAAACAATTTTTTTCCCTTCATCGAGATTTATTTTCTTGCCATTAAAATCGGTATAAACAGCAAATTTTGAAGTGGTAAAAGCAGGCTCTTTTATTTTAATTTCAGTTTCTATTGAAGTGTCTTTTTTTACATCTTTACTGTCTTTTGTATTTTTAATAGTTGTGTTGTTGTCTTTTATTGATTGATGAATGGTGTCATTAATAATGATTGAAGAATCTATTATAACAGGTAGTTGAGCCGTGATTTTATCATTTGTGTTTTTACATGGACAAAAAGGAAAAAAGAAAAACATCAAAAAGGCGGATAAAAAATAAATAAATAATATTACTATAAAGTTATTCTCTCCCTTCTCTTTATTGGAAACATTTTTAAAAAGATAAATCAACATTATAATGGTAACTATATTTTTGACAAAGGCTTCAAGTGGCGTCATTGGAATCAATTGGCCAAAACAACCGCAATTCCCATTCATTGCTCCATGCTCAACCATTTGCAATCCCAGATGAGCGCAAAATGTAATTAATAAAAAAATAGTTACTGGAATTACAAATGTTTTGATATAGTGCCGTTGCAGTATAGCAATGGCAATCGCTGTTTCCAAAGCAATAATTAACCTTGCCAGATAAGGAGCGTTACACCAGTTCACAATTCCAAGGTCAACCAATTGTTTTTCAAATGCCCAGATAGGGAAAGATTTTGCTACTGCAGAAAGAAGAAATAATGCAGAAATTAATATTCTTACGATGAGCGGTAAATACTTTTTCATTGTTTATGTTTGGCGTAGTTAAAAGTTGGGTTTAAATAACATAGTCAACTAATATGCTTTCCTTCTTCAATCAAAATCAAACCAAAAGCAGCGTAATTTAAAATATCAAAAAAATTGGCATCAATACCTTCACTCACCATCGTTATCCCATTATTGGATATGATTTGTTTGATGCGTAAAATTTTCGCCAAAATCAAATCTATAAAACTCTCCTGACTCATATCTCTCCAGGCCTCACCATAATCATGATTTTTATCAGACATCAGGCTTTTTGATTTGCTGATTTTTTCATCATAATATTTTGCCACTTCTTCAACACCCAATTGTTCTATATCTTCATTATTGATGGAAAGTTGTATCAATCCAATAACTGCATAATTCAGTATCCCTTCGAATTCACTTTTTATGCCATCTTCTATTTTCTGTTGCTGTTTCTCTTGAATGGTCTTGACTCTTTTTGCTTTAATATAAATCTGATCTGCAATTGAAATAATTCTGTAAACTCTCCAGGAGGTGCCATAGTCAGCAGTTTTTTTTAAAAATGTATTTCTGCAATTTGCAACGACTTTATCGTATTGAACTTCTGTTGCTGTCATTTATGTTGGATAAATTATTTATTTTAAAATAATGATACAAATTAAAAGTTGCACCTTTGTGAATATTCACAAAAATACAATTACTCTTTCAATGTCCACACTTAACTGTAAAGGAAAAATTCTGGATCTTACTGTTCCTCAAGTAATGGGGATTATAAATATTACTCCTGATTCTTTTTTTGAAGGTTATCTAGATCAGTCAAATGATCAAATTATCGGACTGGCCAGAAATATGTTATTTCAAGGGGCGGCTATTTTAGATATCGGCGGTCAAAGCACAAGGCCTGGAAGTACGCGTATTTCAGCATCAGAAGAAATAAGCAGGGTAATTCCTGTGATCAAATCTTTACATCAACATTTTCCCGATGCTATTTTATCCATTGATACCTATTACAGTGAAGTTGCGAAAATGGCTGTTGAAGCAGGCGCTTCTGTTATTAATGATATCAGCTCAGGTGAGTTTGATAACACTATGATTGAATTAGTAAGTAAACTTAATGTGCCCTATATCTGCATGCATATTCAGGGAACTCCCGAAACTATGCAAAATGACCCTGATTATATTGATGTCATTAAGGAGATACTTGAATTTTTTATAAAAAAAGTTAGTGATTGCAAAAAAGCCGGTATTAAAGACATTGTCATTGATCCCGGTTTTGGATTTGGGAAAACGATAAAACATAATTTCCAGCTATTAAAGGATCTTAATATTTTTAACGTTTTAGATTGTCCTATTTTAGTTGGACTCTCCAGAAAAGGAATGATATATAAATCAATTGGCGCTTCCCCGTCAGATGCATTAAATGGCACAACTGTAGTCAATACGTTAGCTTTACATAATGGCGCTTCTATTTTAAGAGTTCATGATGTGAAGGAAGCCGTAGAATCAATAAAATTATATGAATTATACAAAAATGCCGCTCTTTAAAAGGGCGGCATTTTTAATTTGATGAGGAGTATTATTTTATTTATTTTTTACTTTAGCAACTTTTACATTTCTGATACTGTCCATGTATTTCTCGCGCTTCAATTTTCCTTCGGCTAATTTTTTATTCATGTCTGCCATGGCTTGTTCTTTGGTAACCAGTTCTAAAACTTCTATATCAAAAACTAAAATAGAATTAGCAGGAATATCTTCTCCGACGTTACGCTTTCCATAAGCCAATGGCGAAGGAATAAAAAATTTGGCTTTAGCTCCTTTGTTCAATAATTTCAATCCATCTGTCCAGCCTTTAATCACACTGTTTCCTAATGACATATCATTAGTCATGTTTACACTTAATGGCTCTACATGTCCTTTTGAAGAATCAGTATTGCTGTCAAACATTTTCCCATCCAAAGTGCGGCCAGTATAATTTGTTTTTACAATAACGGAAGTATCGATGTTTGCTCCGGTTCCGGGCTGAATAATCTGTACATAAGTTCCTAATGGAGATTTTTGTAAACCAGTAATATTGTTTTTCTTGAAATAATCCTGAAGCGCTTTGTCGTCTTTTTGCATTATTGCAATGTTGTCGATAGAATCTTTTCTTTCTCTAATAATCATCTCAGTCTTACGTGCGCTATCTACATCCTTTTGATTATGAAAAAGGTTCAATAGCTTGATTGTTGTTATAAAATGATAACCCTTCTTAATAAAAGGAGGCATAGTTCCCGGATTCTTTGCAAACATAGAATCAACAAGGAGTCTGATAACTGCACTATCTCCATTTTTTAATTGAGAAAGAATTTTATAATATTCTGGCGGAACACTGTTGGCATCAAAGGGTTCGATGATTGAACCTCCGTTTGCCCTGGTATCATTAAGTAAAGAATCTCTTTTGCCGTCATTCAGATATTGGCAAATTTGCATTTGCATAAAGTCGCCGGCTTTAATTTTTGCACCCGAGCCAGAGGAAATGATTTTGTATTCTAATCCCTTTTCCCCTTTTTTGAAATTTTGTTGACAAGCAGAAAATAAAATAACTGCAATAAATAAGTAAGAAAGTTTACGCATTTGTTTATAGTTTAAAATTGATAAGTACTTAATTCGTTTTTATTTTCACTCAAAGCTTTAATAAATTTTGAAACTACGGCTTCGAGTGGTTCTTTACTTTGGCCTCCTGCTGCATTATAATGTCCTCCACCATCAAAATATTTACGTGCAAAAGTATTTACATCGAAACTTCCTTTGCTTCTGAAAGAACATTTTCTTTCTTCACCTCTGTCGATAATAATTGCAGCTAATTTAATGCCTTCGATGCTTAATGGATAGTTTACAAGTCCTTCTGTGTCTCCTGTTTTTATATCGTATTTGATCAGGTCTTGCTGAGTAATGGAAATTAATGCGGTATTGTATTCGTAAAAAATCTGAAGTCGGTTTAATAATGTGTTTCCAATAAATCGAAGTCTGTTTTCTGAGAAATTATCGTAAAGTTCTTCATGAATAACACTGTGTTTAAGGCCCTTTCTAAGCAAATCGGCAATCATGGTGTGTACACCTGCAGATGTAGACGGGAATCTAAATGAACCGGTATCCGTCATAACGCCTGCATAAAGGCATTGAGAAACTTCGTTATTTATTTTTTCTGAAAATCCAGATTGAATTATGAAATCGTAAACCATTTCAGCGGTGGAACTTTTGGTAGTATCACTTACGCCGTATTTAAATACTTCAACTTGTGGTTGTTGATGATGATCGATTAGGATTTTTTCTGCATTGGCATTTAATAAACTGTCTTCCATCTTTTTTGTTCGGCTCATTGTGTTGAAATCCAAACAAAAAATCCATTCAGCATTTGCAATGATACCATCCGATTTTGATTGCTCTTTTTCATAATCAATTACCGTGTTACATCCGGGCATCCAATTTAAAAAGCTCGCCCAATTTGTAGGGGAAATCACATTTACCTGATGACCTAATTGCACCAAAAAATGAAAAAGACCTAATGCAGATCCCATGGCATCTCCATCAGGTTTTTGATGCATTGTAATTACTACCTTTTTAGGGGCAGTCAAATTGGGGATGATATTACTTATTGAGTCCATAAACGCGGCGCAAAAGTATGTTTTAAAAATGAATGCACAAATTCAATTGCATATATAAAGTTTTAGGTCTTATCTTTGCGCCCAAAATTACAAAAATGACCAACAGAACTTTTACAATGATTAAGCCTGATGCAACCCAAAAAGGTAACACAGGTGCTATTCTGGAAATGATTAACAATGGCGGATTTCGCATTGTAGCCATGAAAATGCTTCATTTAAGCAGTGAAAAAGCAGGTGAATTCTATGCCGTTCATAAAGAAAGACCTTTTTACGGTGAATTAGTTGAATTTATGAGTCGCGGACCAATTACCGCAGCTATCCTGGAAAAAGATAATGCAGTGGAAGATTTCCGTAAACTAATCGGAGCTACAAATCCTGCAAACGCTGAAGAAGGCACAATTCGTAAAAGATTTGCTGCTTCTATTGGCGAAAATGCTATTCATGGTAGCGACAGTGACGAAAATGCTGCAATTGAAGGAGATTTCTTTTTTAGCAAACTGGAACAATTTTAATTAATTTGAACTGAAAATATCAGAAAGGTCTCACTTCATGTGGGGCCTTTTTATTGTTATGCGTATTGAAATTTTGCATCTTTACGAATTCAAAATCAGTTTAGTCTTAGTTTAGATAAAATAAAATCCGGAATTTTAATGCTATACTTTTCTCATTATGCACACTACTCTTTCCATAATCCGATATCGAAACCGTGCCATTCCACTTGCTTTTTTGTCGATGGCATTATTTCATTTTCCTTTATGGTTCAACAAAAAATACAATTTTTATAAATTATTGGGCTCCGGAAAAAATGGCACCTTTGATAAAGTTCCTGATTTAAACCAATGGGCCATTCTGATTGTTCATAAAGCGCCTGTTTCTCCAATTAACAATTCCTCTATTCTTGGTGATTTTATTTCTAAATGGATAAACTTGTTTGCTAAAGAATCATTCACTATTTTGATGGAGCCTGTTGCAGGCCATGGTAAATGGGATAATAAGGAACCTTTTGGAAATTTAGGTTCAAAAAATAGTTATGAAGGTCCTGTTGCTACCTTAACCAGAGCAACAATAAGGTTAAGCAAAATGAAACATTTCTGGCAACATGTAGCTCCCGTTGCTCAAAAAATGAAAGCAGCAAAAGGATATGTTTTTTCAATTGGAATTGGTGAAGTACCTTGGATTAAACAAGCTACTTTCAGTGTTTGGCATTCTGTGGATGATATGAAGGCTTTTGCTTACAGTATGAAAGAGCATAGCGAAGTTGTAAAAAAAAC
>CANFGZ010000058.1 GCA_947446585.1 Chitinophagaceae bacterium
ACACCTCTGATATTCGGATAAAGGCCAATCTTTTCAAAACCTGCTTTTAATTCATTTACAATTGCAATTGTTCCAAAGTCTCCTCCATGCCATATTTCATCACAGTTTTTGAAATGCTCAAAAACCGCATCATCCAGAAATCCATGCGTATCTGATATTAATCCAATTCTTTTCAAGTAATGGTTGTTTTTAAAATGAATTAAAATTTAAATGCCTAAATTTGAACGGAAGATAATGTGCTTTTATCATTTCAAAAAAAATAGAAAATTGACATTTCATAGAAATTTTACTTATTACATTGACAAACGCAACTGGAAATATTATTTCCTGATGATGGCGTTGAGCAAAGGGTTCTAATTGATAGTCTTTCAAATCAACTTTTCATTTTTCATTTTTCAATATATCATTTATGCCACATTATAAAAAATTGGGAAACATTCCCCATAAACGACATACTCAGTTTAGAAAAAAGGATGGCTCCTTGTATGCTGAGCAGCTTTTTTCTACCGAAGGTTTTTCTAATGATTATTCTTTATTATATCATACCTATGCGCCCACACTTATTGTAAAATGTGATGAACCTATCGACGTTAATCCTGAAGTTGCCGAAGAAAAAATGCTTAAACATAGAAGTCTGGAGGGTTTTAATATTAGCCCTGAAGATGATTATTTAAAAAGCAGAAAAGCTGTTTTGGTTAACAACGATTGCCATATTGTTTTGGCAGCACCTACAAAAAGTATGAGTGATTACTTTTATAAAAATGCGGATGCTGATGAAATTATTTTTGTTCATGAGGGTAGTGGTGTTTTGAAAAGCTGCTATGGCGAATTAAAATTCAGCTATGGAGATTATATTATTTTACCAAGAGGAACGATTTATCAAATTCATTTCGATGACGAGAAAAACAGATTGCTGATCATCGAATCTTTTCATCCGATAAGATATCCTAAGCGTTATCTGAGTAAGTATGGCCAATTGATGGAGCACTCGCCGTTTTGTGAAAGAGATATCAGAGGTCCTGAGAATTTAGTTACTTACGATCAGAAAGGTGATTTTATAATCAAAACAAAAAAGAAAGGATTGTTGTATGGGATACATTACGGCACTCATCCTTTTGATGTGGTAGGTTGGGATGGATGTTGTTATCCGTATATCTTCAGCATTCACGATTTTGAACCTATTACCGGAAGGGTACACCAACCGCCTCCGGTTCATCAAACTTTTGAAACCGATTCTTTTGTGGTGTGTTCATTTGTGCCCAGGCTATATGATTATCATCCTCAATCAATTCCGGCTCCTTATAATCACAGCAACATCGACAGTGATGAATTATTATATTATGTGGATGGAGATTTTATGAGCCGAAAACATGTTACCCGAGGAATGATGACTTTACATCCTGCCGGAATTCCACATGGCCCGCATCCGGGTACTGTTGAAAAAAGTATTGGATCTAAAGAAACAAAGGAACTGGCTGTAATGATTGATACTTTTCGTCCATTGCAATTAACAAAATCAGCACTGGAAATTGAAAACAAAGATTATGTTATGAGCTGGGCTGAATAATTTTTTAGGTTAATACAAAGCTATGCATGAGGATGAGTATAAATCATCAAACAAATTGATTTAGATCATTTTAATTTTTTCAATACCTAGGTAGAATTGTAAAAAATTTTACCATGATAAGACTAAATCAAATTAAGAAAGGCGATTATTTTATTGCCAACAACGAAGGTGACGAAAAAATAGGAGAGGTTGTTAACCTTGATTATTTTAACAAACAGGTTTGCATAGATGAAGGCGTTCAGAATTTCTGGTACGACTTTAATCGGCTGAGTGCAATTCCAATTTCAGATAGTGTACTTGAAAATCTGAAGTTTACAAAAATTTTCAATGAGGATGGTACAGTTAAGTATTCCAAAGGAGCTTTTAGAATGTTGATTTTAAGTCCGGGCAATTTTTCCAGAATAAAATTATGGTACCGTGATGAGCAACGGCAGATCATGGATACGATAAGTGTTCACCAGCTTCAGAATCATTTTTATGAAATGACCAAAATGCGGTTGAATCAAGAGGTGTTTTAGTGAATACAAAAAAAGCTATCCCATTATGAGACAGCTTTTTTTGGTATTACTTAAGCTAAATATTATTCAGCAGCAGGTTCTTCTGTAGCCGGTGTTTCACCAGCGTTAGGAGCAGATGCATCATTAGAATCATTATCCATTTTAGCTTTTAAACCAGCTAAAACGCCTAGATCACCCAATGTAGCTTTCTCTACTTTAGCCTGAATGTTTTTAACCGCTTTTTTGGTTTGTTCAAACTCTGCTTTCTTTTCTTTCATCTCTATTTGTTTCTCTTCCTCTTTTACTTGTTCCCACAAACGAGTATGACTTAAAAGAATGCGTTTGTCGTTGCGATCAAACTCGATAACCATGAATTGAGCTAATTCATCAGCTCCAATCATTTTTTCATCTTGTTTCATCAAATGACGGGCAGGAGCATATCCTTCCAATCCATAAGGCAATTGAATAACAGCACCTTTTTCATCTTTTTTCACTACAGTACCTTCATGAATAGAACCGATAGTAAATACTGTTTCTAAAGAATTCCATGGATCTTCTTCAATTTGTTTGTGTCCTAATTGAAGTTTACGTCCTTCCTTATCAATACTCAAAATAATTACTTCGATTTCTTTTCCAACTTTAGTGTATTCATTAGGATTGTTGAAACGCTTCAACCAACTTAAATCGCTGATGTGAATCATTCCACCAATACCCGTAGACAATTCAACGAATACGCCATAAGGGGTAATG
The DNA here is from genome assembly GCA_947446585.1 of Chitinophagaceae bacterium. GTDB lineage: Bacteria > Bacteroidota > Bacteroidia > Chitinophagales > Chitinophagaceae > Ferruginibacter. Next base: position 2,815 of record CANFGZ010000058.1, read on the forward strand.
TTTTTAACCGTTCCCATATGACGACTGCTTTCAGGGAATCTGTTTTCGATAGTGCTCCATGGATCTTCGGTCATTTGCTTGATAGAAAGACTCATTTTGCGGGTTTCTTTATCTAGGGTAACAACTTTAGCTTCGTGTTCATCACCTAATTTGAAGAACTCTTTAGCGTTGATTGGTGTGTTAGCCCAAGTGATTTCACTTACGTGAACTAATCCTTCTACACCAGGAGTGATTTCAAGGAATGCACCATAGTCTTCAATATTTACAACTTTTCCTTTTACGATTTCACCTTCTTTCAAACTTTCAGCAAGGGTATCCCAAGGATGAGGTGTTAATTGTTTCAAACCTAAACTGATACGTCTCTTATCATCATCGAAATCAAGAACAACCACATTTAATTTCTGATCCAGCTTCAATACTTCTGAAGGATGATTGATACGTCCCCATGAGATATCAGTGATATAAAGTAATCCATCTAATCCACCCAAATCAAGGAATGCTCCAAAATCAGTGATGTTTTTAATAGTACCTTCCAACACTTGACCTTTCTCAAGTTTACCGATAATTTCAGCTCTTTGAGCTTCGATATCGCTTTCGATAAGTGCCTTATGAGAAACAACAGCATTCTTAATGGTTTCATTGATTTTAACCACTTTGAATTCCATTGTTTTACCAACGAATTGATCGTAATCAGTAACGGGTTTAACGTCAATTTGAGAACCTGGTAAGAATGTTTCCATACCAAATACATCAACAATAAGACCACCTTTTGTTTTGCTAGTAACCAAACCGGTAACAATTTCACCTGTTTTGTTAACCTCAACAATTCTTTCCCAAGCTCTGGTAATTCTTGCAGATTTACGGCTAAGGTTCAAATTTCCTTCTCTGTCCTCTTTTTCAACCACCATAACTTCGATGATGTCTCCAACTTTTACACCACCAGGAATATCTCTGAATTCATTCAAAGAAATCAAGCCATCACTTTTAAATCCGATGTTTACTACCGCATCAGTTTTTGTTAATGATTCAACAGTGGCCTGAATCATTTCGCCATCATTGATTTGCTTGAAAGTACCATCATAAACGGCATCATACTTGGTTCTTTCGTCTTTTGAGTAAGCAACAACGTTTCTTTTGTCGCGGCTCCAGTCGAAATCATCATGAGCGGTTTCAATAATTTTTTCTACCACCTTTACAGGGGCTTCAGCAACAGGCTCGTTTGTTGTCGCAGTGGCTTCGGCTTCATTTGAAGCGATCGGCTCCTGTTCATCTGCGTTTAGTTGTTTGGAAATATTGATTAACATAAAAATACCCGTGGTTTTTTTAACGGGGATGCAAAGGTAACACTTTTATCTGTTCAATAAAAGCCTAAACTGATTTTTTTGAACTCGAAACAGCATAAAAAAAGAGTCGTCAAATTTGACGACTCTTTTTTTATGCTAAAGCAATAATTTAGAAAATTACTACTCTTTCTGATTTCAGTCTTACTCCTGAAGCATCAGTTAAATCGATATAGTAAACTCCTTTTGCTGCTTTGGTTAAATCAACTTGCATTTTACCAAATGGCGCTGAAGGCGTAAATGAGTTTCTATAAACTCTTGCTCCTTTGCTGTCGTAGATGGTTACAAATCTTGGGTTGGCTACACCGGTTAATTTATTTTCATATCTGATTTCAAATAATCCTCTGTTTGGATTTGGATATACAAACATGGTAGTATTTAAAGAATCAGTTATGGTTACAATATTAGATACAGAAGCCTTACATCCGTTTTGATCTGTGGCAATGGCGGAATAATCACCAAGGCCATCCACATTAACAGAGATACTAGAACCATTTTGGCCAGTAATTGATTGACCATTATAAGACCAAACATAACTATAAGTTCCTGTTGCTGGAGTTGCAGTGGCAGTTACCGTTGTTTGCAATCCTGGGAACAAACTGCTTAAAGGTGCAGCAGAAATCGAAATGCTTGGATTACCATTTACGGTAAGAGTAGCAGCTGCAGAATTAACTGCATTTGTATTACATGCAGAAACGGTCATGGCGAGTCTGTAAGAACTTTGATTAAGATCAACAGTAACTCCTGAAATAGTAAGAACCGCTGTGTTAGTACCACTGTATATTCCTCCTTCATTTAAAGGAACCCATACTGGTCCTGCGCCTAAATCAGTAAGTGTTTCCCACTGATATTCAATTGGATTACCTGATGCAGATCCTGAAGTGAAGGTTACAACATCGTTTTCACAAGAGGTAACATCTTCTGGTGCAATAACATCTGCAGGATTAATTGCAGTTGAAATGCTTACAGGTATAACCAAAGGAATAGAACTGCAATTTGGAGTATTCACAATCACTGTGTAATCAGTAGAAACATCAGGTGCAGCATATACTACATTTGCATCGCTTCCATTGTATGGGATAGTTAAGGCCGCATCAGAAAATAATCCTGTAGTTGGGCTCCATACACCTGAAGCATAAGTTGGTATGGTATAAGTAAGTGTAACTGACCAGTCTTGAAGTGTTCCTATGTCTCCACCCACAGCATCAGCAATAGCCAGTCTCCATCCACCATTTATATTGGTAAACATGGCAGGCCAGTCTGTAGTTGATTGTTGGTAATTTGTTGGATAAACACTTTGGAATTTGTCTGCACCAAAAGTTCCTGTACGAGGAGCCACAAAGCCACTTAAAATATTAAATGAAGAAGAACTAATCTCGGTATTGGTAAAATCATCAGTTCCATTAAATCCGGTACCGTTATTTAAAGCGCCAACCAAATTCATTACTTGACCATTTGGAGCCACTAAATTGATATATACATCACCCACATAAGTATGAGTCATATTGAATTTAACCTTTACATTAGTAATTGCAGCACCAACTGGAAGACCAGAAATTATTATTGGTGGAGTAATAATTCCAGTAGCGTTACGATCCGGAACAATGATGCCAACATTGCCAGAAGAAACAGTAGTATCAATTCCAAAAGAAGGGATGTAATTAGTAATCTGTAGCATTTGAGAAGTGGTTCCAGATCCTGCGCAAATTGATGCACTGCTAGGCGTAACAGAAGCTATTAAAGGAGTTACGGTTAGTGTAGCTGCATTTGTGAAATCTATTGCAGAACAAATGCCTGTATATAAAGCTCGGTACTGATATCCAGACATGTCAGGAGAAACATTGAAAATATTTAGTGTGTCTTTTAATGCACCTAAGATATTTCCACCATTGGTTACAGTAGTCCATGGTGCAGATGAATTTACTCTTTGTTGCCAGGTGAACGAAGCTCCGTCTCCTGTAGAACCCACAATAAATTGAACATTGGCTCCACACGTAGCACTTACACTAGCGGGTGTTGAAGAAATACTAATTGGTACACAAGCTTTGATATTAACAAGATAATCTTCTGTTTCACCCCATGAATAAGTTCCACAAGGATTCAAATTAGTGTTGGTAAAAGTTTCATTACATACTACTCTCATTAATGTATTACCTATAGTAGCGGTTGAAGGAATAGCTAAGTTACCGTTCACGGTATGAGCTCCAAATGCAGCATTAGTAGTTATGAAAACTCTTTCTGAAGCATCTAGGGTGCCGTCTTGATTTAAATCAATCCAAACTGCACAATGGCTGTAAAATCCTCCGGTGCAATTGCCAACCTGAATAGATATGGGAGCGCTACTACCAATTATTAAATCTGTTGGAGCAGGGGCTCCAGGACCAGAGGTATAATTAGAGTATTGATTTTGCTGAGATCCAGGGCCAGGTGCCAAAGTAGAACAATCTGACACATTATCTAAAGTACCAACCTTAACTCTTAATATTTCTTCATCAGTAATATCAGTAGCTGATGAAGCGCAATAGCAAGTTGATGGAGCAGACTGAGAAATAAGAATAGGAACAGAGTATGCAGTATTTCCTGAACCAGAGCAAGTAACAGCCAGTCGATACCAGGCTGGACCAGCAGTTAAGCTAGTAGAATAAGAATTACTGGTGGCTCCAGGAATACTTGAATAAGTTACATTATCAGTTGAAGTTTCCCATTGGTTTGAAATGCCAGGCCCTACTTCAACATTTGATGTTGCCAAATTAAAAGGAGTGCCAATACATGCAGTAGTTACAGATGAAATGGTGCTTCCTGGATCAGGTGTGCCTGTACATAATACTGAAGAATAATCTACGATGAAATGAAAATCCTGATAATTATTAGGAATAGTAGAACCATCAGTAATATTGGTCCAAACGTTAGTTGATAAATTATGCTGTTTGGCATTATTTCCAGGCTGAGTAGTTGTTCCTACAACAGTGCTGGGAGGAGTAAAATTGCTGGTAATTCCAGTAGCTACACTTGTCTGCCATTCAATCCAGTAAGTTCCTACAGGTAGCGTTAAATTAATATCAGCCTCAAGTTTCCAAATCAATCTTTGTTGTCCTGGAACCCCATTAACAATACGGTATGTGTTATCAGAACTTGAAGAAGTTAATCTATTAGTAGTCAAATCTCCATAAATTGGAGTGGCAGCTCCCAATGACGGATCTGTATTAAAAATTTGAAATCTTAATTCAGTAAATGGTGAAGTAGGTTGAGAATAGTTTGTAGAAAAACCAAACATGGTAATTCTGTTAACGGTCCAAGATGCACCTGAAACAACAAAATCATCGGCAAGTGAAGCCGTGGGCTGAGCGCCAATTCCATTAAGAGCGTTTCCAACCTGAACTTCGCTCCAGGTATAACCAGCAGGAGCATTGACTGAGTTGCTTGATACGGCACCTGTGCTCAGATTCCCATTGATGTATTGCTGAGCTTGTATGCCATTAGTTAATAGGCACATCAAACCCAAAATCATCAGGCATTGCAAGAAAAAACCATTGATTCTTTTTAGTGTAGTTTTGGATTGCATAATTTAATTTTAGTTTGATAAATTGAATTCAAAGAATTAATTAAAGGTCAAATTTTTTTAATATCGAACGTAATTTACATCATATTCAATTTTCTGCAAAGTAATTTTTTTAAATAAAATTAAACTTTGAAATTGTGCGCTGATATATTTCGGTATTCTGTTTTTTTAAGAGATAATATTTACCTCATTTTCTGCTATGGGAATTAAAACAGCATTGTATAATAAAGTAAAAAATTCCACTATTGTAAAAGGCCTTTTATACAGTGTAATTGGAGTGTTTACATATCCGGGAATAAATCTGATTAGCAGATTGAAGATAAATGGCATGGACAAATTGCAAAATCTACCCAAAAGCAATGTTCTTTTTGTAAGCAATCACCATACCTATTTTGCAGATGTCATTACCATGATTCATATTTTCTGTGCGGCATCTCGGGGACGCAAAAAAAAGCTGGGATTTCCTTTTTATTTACTTTGGCCATTTACAAAAATTAAATATGTGGCGGCTTCAATAACAATGAACAGCTCTTTATTAACCAGGATTTTTACACTCGCAGGTGCTATAACTGTAAAAAGAACCTGGAATGCCGAATCCGGTGAGGTAAGAAAAGGCTTGGAACTTGGTGATACCAGAGAAATTGCCAGAGCTTTAGAAAATAATTGGGTAATTACTTTTCCACAGGGAACGACCACTCCGTTTGCTCCCGGAAGAAAAGGCACTGCATTTATCATCAAACATTTCAAACCCATAGTAGTTCCTGTTGTAATCAGTGGATTCTCTGATACCTTTGACAAAACAGGACTTAAAATAAAAAAATGGGGTTCAAAACTAGAAGTGACTTTTAAAAATCCTTTATCATTTAATGAAGAGGATAGCAACGAAGAAATTTTATTTCAGGTGATGAAGGCTATTGAACAAATACAATAGTAATCCTTCTATTCAACTAAACTATCTTTACAAAAAAAATATGGAAAAAAAAGCTTCAGAATCGCTGGTTATTATGACCGAACTGGTGTTGCCCAATGATACCAATAATTTTGGGAACTTGATGGGAGGAAGATTAATGTACTGGATGGATATTGCCGCAGCATTATCAGCTTTGAAGCATTGCGCCTCTCCGGTAGTAACAGCTTCTGTAGACAATATCTCTTTTCATACACCTATAAAAATCGGAAACGTAGTTCATATTGAAGCAAAAGTATCTCGGGCATTTTCCAGCAGCATGGAAGTTCATTTGCAAGTGTGGGGCGAAGATGCAATTCAACAATATAAGTATAAAAGCAACGAAGCGTATTTTACTTTCGTTGCGTTGGATCCAAACGGGAAACCCAGATCGGTTAATTCACTCATTCCTGAAACAAAAGATGAGGTACGTTTATTTGAAGGTGCTTTAAGAAGAAGACAAATAAGATTAATCCTTGGAGGAAAGCTAAAACCCGAAGATGCATCAGAATTGAAAGCTTTGTTTATTAAAGAAGAATAGGCGTAATCACATTGCCGTATTTTATTAATACCCTTTTTTCTAACTTGTTTTTTTTAAATCAAAATAAATACTGAGGTGGTTTTTCAATAAACAGAATTACTCAAATTGGCATTGCGGGATTTCGAATTAATGTTAATAGATTTGCATTTGATTTAATAATCTTAATCATGAGTCAGCCCTCTTCCGGAAATATTTCCTTCGATAATACTAGCATCGCCTTTGAGTATAAATCTAAAAAGGAATTAAAAAAAGCACATTTCTTATTTTATGCAATGGGATTCCCATTTGTGGTTAACTGGGGATTGAAATTGATGCCGCTGGCTATAAAACTTAGATTGCCTTTTACTAAAAAGGTAATCAGAAATACTATTTTCAAACAATTTGTTGGAGGAGAATCATTAGCTGAAACTGCTGATGTTGCTAAAATTTTGGATAAATATCAGGTTCAAGTTATTTTAGATTATGGTGTTGAGGGAGGAAAAGGAGAAGCCGCTTTTAATGAAGCCACCCAGGAATTTATCAGAGTAATTAATTATGCAGCCACTCAAACCAATGTTCCCTTTATAAGTATTAAAGTAACAGGAATTGCCCGATTTGGTTTATTGGAAGAGCTAAATTTGGTTATGAATAAAAGTCATGAGCCTACACTCATGAAAAGATATTATAATGCCGTTGAACAACTTAGTGATATTGAAAAAGAAGAATGGTATAAATGTGTAGGACGGCTGCAGCAAATTTGTGATAATGCCAATAAAAACAAACTGGCCGTATTAGTAGATGCTGAAGAATCCTGGATTCAAAATCCGGTAGATGCCCTTACTATATTAATGATGGACAGCTTTAATAAAAACAGATGTATTGTATATAATACCATACAGTTTTACAGACATGACCGTTATGAATTTCTGATCGACAATCTTAAAGCAGCCCAGGAACGTAATTTTATTTTGGGTGTAAAATTAGTCAGAGGAGCCTATATGGAAAAGGAAAGGGCAAGAGCAATAGAGAAAGGTTACGCATCCCCAATCCAGCCGAATAAAGAAGCATCAGATCATGACTATAACAAAGGAGTTGAGTTTTGTATTGAAAACATCGAAAAGATTTCCCAAATTATCGCTACTCATAATGAGTACAGTAATTATTATGCCACTCAAATAATTACCCAAAAAGGGATTCCTGCTAATCATCCTCATATACATTTCTCACAGTTGTTTGGGATGAGTGATAATATTACTTTCAATCTGGCAAAAAATGGATTTAGTGTGAGTAAATATTTGCCCTTCGGTCCAATAAAAGATGTAGTTCCTTATCTGATGAGAAGGGCTCGTGAAAATAGTTCGGTCGCCGGACAAACAGGTCGGGAATTAGGGCTCATAAAAAAAGAGTTGAAAAGGAGAGGATAGAAATTCAGAATACTGGATAAACTTACGTCTCAACAATGACTCATGCAACAAACGTTGCGTAACCAGAAAACTTGTTCAAAAAATTCGCTAAGTTCAACGGATTTAATCGAGCTACTTCAGAATAAGACCTAACTTTTTGAAATTCTTGAACCGCTGAACCTTTAGAACAAACACCAAACACCAAACACCAAACACCAAACACCAAACACCAAACACCAAACACCAAACACCAAACACCAAACACCAAACAATAAACTATAAACAATAAACAACAAACATGAACACAACAAATCCATTCGAAATCGAAACTAACAAGCCTTCTTCATTCTTAAATGTGCTGACTATCCTGTCGATAATTGGGAGCATTTTTTCTTTACTTCAGGCCGTCTTTGCTTTTTTTACTGCGGATAAGAACTATCAAAGCATGAAAAAAACAATGAGCTCGCCTGAACTGGATAATGCGCCTGGTTTTGTAAAAGGGATGTTTAATGAGAAAACCTTAATGATGGCGGAGAAGATGGCCGACAATAAATTGCCCATACTTATAACAGGCGTTCTGGGTGCTGTTATTTGTTTGTGGGGAGCTATTGAAATGAGGAAGCTTAAAAAACAAGGCTATACTTTGTGGATGATTGGAGAGATGTTGCCCCTTGTCGCGATTTCCATTTTTATTGGTGCGGCAGCTTTCTCCGGATTGTCTTTAATTGGGTATTTATTTCCACTATTGTTTGTAATATTATATACAGTACATAGGAAAGAGCTTAAAAATTAAATAATGCTGATTTATTTTTAATTACCTAAATCTTTTTCCCCTTCTGGGGATCAAGTGCTTCCTCCCCTCTGCCTTTAGGAGAGGGGTTGGGGGTGAGGTTATTTTCACCGCAGCGAACAAGAGAAAAAAGAGTTTTCGCAAAGGTTATTTTTCACTACAGCAAACAAGAGAAAAAAGAGTTTCCGCCGAGGTTATTTTTCACCACAGCGAACCAAAGAGACAATAATTTCCACAGTATTTTTTATAGTCAAAAATTTTATTTCCTCCCCTCTGCCTTTAGGAGAGGGGTTGGGGGTGAGGTTATTTTTCACCGCAGCGAACAAGAGAAAAAAGAGTTTCTGCAGAGGTTATTTTTCACTACAGCAAACAAGAGAAAAAAGAGTTTCCGCCGAGGTTATTTTTCACCACAGCGA
>CANFGZ010000059.1 GCA_947446585.1 Chitinophagaceae bacterium
ACGGCAGTGCAAAAAGTTTTGATTAATTGTAGTTGAAATTCTTTATTTTAGAGTAATTACATTAAACACCAATACTATGCAATTGAAACAAACCGCATTTGATTTTGATATGCCTGTTGAAGAATCAAAGCCTGTTACAAAGTTAGTTCCCCCAAAACAAGTATTTGTTGTTCAGGAAGAACCCATCGATATTGATCTAAGGCCGGCTTCAGCAAACAAGTCAAAAGAGCAAACCAAAAAATCAACCCGTGGAAGAATGAAATTGAGCGACATGGCTGCAAGTGTTGAAAAAATTGATATTCCCGATGACGAAGAATTATTTTCTAAAAGATATTACAGCATCGGCTCTGTTTCGGAAATGTTTCAGGTAAATCATTCTCTACTTCGTTTCTGGGAAAATGAGTTTGATATTCTTAAACCAAAAAAGAATGGCAAAGGTGATCGCTTTTTCAGGCCAGAAGACATCAAGAATCTTAAGCTCATACATAATTTACTTAGAGAAAGAAAATTCACTATTGAAGGTGCAAAAGACTTTCTAAAGAAAAATAAAAATGCGGATAAGAAATTTGAAACCATAGAATCATTGAAAAATTTGCGGGTTTTCCTGCATGAATTAAAAGCAGGTTTGTAACCCGATGAAAAAATCTCTTTTATTAATTGTATCTATAACTTTCCTGCATTTTTTAGTAAATGCACAAACTCCATATACCATATCGCCAGATGAAAAAACGGGCGGACTTGCTTACAAAGGAGTAATTAATAAATATACCCTTCAGAATAATCTCACTTTTAAATGGTATGCGGCCAACCAATCGGGTTATACGCCCGAATCAAAAATATTGACAGCTTTCGAATCAGCAAAGTCGTCAATACATTTTATTTTATTTGGAGGCACCTGGTGCGACGATACACAATATATTCTTCCCAGATTTTTTAAAATACAGGAACTGAGCGGATTTCCGGATTCTTCGATAAGTTTTTTTGGTGTTGACAGAGATAAAAAAACAATCGGCAATGTTTCTAATGCTTTTAATATTACCAATGTGCCCACAATTATTGTAATGAAAGACGGAAAAGAAACTGGCCGCGTTGTGGAATACGGAAAAACCGGAAAGTGGGATGAGGAACTGGCCGAGATGATCAAATAGAAAGCGGCTTCAATAAAATCCGGGTTTAACCCAGATTTTGCAATTGAAATCTATTACAAGAAAAAAATGCTGCAAAGACAAGCGTTTGCTTGATATTTTGATCTCCACATAATTCATTATGCTTTCGTCCAAAATATCGGCTCAAACACCCGTCTTTATTGCCTTTTTTCCTTTCATCACGATTCCAATTGCAAAATCCGGGTAAATAATCTTCTCTTTCCCCAAAAAAAATCAATAACTAAATAATCGTATTAGTTACTACACCTGCATTGATTCCCGAATCTGCGTTAAAAATATTGATATCCGGCGTGGCATTAGCCAGCTTTAATTCATGAGTTTCGATAGTGGCTTTAATAAATATGGCGAGCTCTTGTTTCAGTTTAAGAAAATCGTCCATTGCAAATGGAATGGTGAAATATTCAATAGTTACCGTCAGGCTGCTTTTATTGATGTCCGTAAGAAAGACACTAAATTTATTTACAATAGGATTTTTATTTTCCAAAAAAGATTTTGACGAAGCAATAAACTGCTCTACAGCAAAAGTTTTATTTGCAGTACTAAATTCCATTTTCAATTCAGCTCTTCTGCTGCTGCGCATGCTCCAGTTGTCAACAATGCCATCTACCATTTGCTTGTTGGGAACGGTAACTAATGTTTGATCAGTTGTTCTGATTCTTGTACTTCGTAATCCGATGTGTTCAATCATTCCGGTTATATTGATTACTTTAACCACATCGCCGGTAAAAAAAGGTTTGTCGAAAAAAATGATGAAAGAAGCTATCAGATTTTCAATGCTTTCTTTTGCAGCAAGTGCAAGCGCCGCGCCTACAATACTTAATCCAGTTAGTAACGCACCTACATTAACATTAAAACCTGTTTGTAAAATAAAAAGAAAGCCAATGATGTAAATAATTGTCTTTATAAAATCTCTGAAAAAAAATATCAGCTGATCATCTCTTTTATCTTTGGTTGACTTTGCATTTAAATCCAGCACCAATGCTATGAAATTGATAAAACTTTGCACCAGCCATATAAAATAAATAATGATTAAACATTTTCCCAACTCATGAATCATTTGTTCTGACTGCAAATTATAAATGGAAAATTTTAATACTTCAGGAAAATTAAGTTTGTCAATGGCCAGAATGGATACTACAACAGCAAGAAACCTCCCTAGTGGTTTTATAAGTAAACCGGTAAATTCTGATTTTTCGACAGAGGTCCATTTCTGATGAATAGGAATAAACAAGAGAGAAGCAATATATCGGGAAAGCCATTTTCTTAAAAGACCTACAATGAGAATTATTGATACTATTGCAATTATGTTTCTTAAGGAATTATTTAAAATAATGTAGTCCAGAACATTCATGTGTTGATATGATTTTTAAAATTTGGTCACAACGAATAACCTTTTTTATTATCCCCGTTTGTTAAAAGGCTATGTCATTTATATTTATTTCATTTTCTGAAACGTTATCTGTTATAGCTAAAAAAATATAGTTATAGTTGACAACGTAACTGTTGTTAGTTATTTTTTCAGCATAAAATTTATCAAATCAAAACCTACTAATCGATATAATAAATTTCGATGCCATTTTTTTTAAGTAAATATAATTTTCCATTGAGCGCCTTTATTGATTTGTAATCGGTAAACATTGCTGGCAACTGGTATTCTTTTAGATTCAAAGAATTCAGTTCGTATTTATAAAGCTTCGATTCATCAAATCCGTAAATTATTTTATTGCCAATGGCTACATTTTTCCAGTGAAGAAAAGGGATAATATTTTTATAAGCACCATAAAAATCAAAAATAAAAAATCCTTTGTTTTCATCATAAAGCAAAACCTGATTATTAGCTTCTAGAATCTGAGTAGCAGTAGGAACTTCATCTACAACCATCCTCATGTCTTGACCTTCAGAAAGGATGTTTCCACTTTCATTTATTTTTTTTATTTTGAAATTGGATTCATCAAACAGCCATATATTATTGTCATAAGAAGTAGCGATTGCATTCACATTAAATAATTGCAGACCTCTTAAATTGATGCTGTTGATAAAAGTAAGTAGTCTGTCGAGCGTAACGATGGTGGAATATGTTTTATAATAAACCAGAATTTTTAACGGGTTGCTTACATCTATATAAGCTGGGTTGCCGTATTTTTTTACATTACCATAAGAGGCTAATGAGTCTCCGTTACTGCTGATTTTTTGGAGTTGATTGCCGCTGGTAATGACATATATATTTTCAAGTACATCAACATTAAAATAATTAAAATCCCCGACAATAGTTTTTTCTAATTTGAAATGAGCATTGGTTAATGCGGTATCTTTTTGTGCAAAACTGAAGTTGGAAAATATACAACCCAATAGTAAGTATAAAATATATTTCTTCAATTATAGTGGCTTATGGTATTTGAGGTAAAGTGTTTTTTCTTCAAGTACTGCGTAGCTATCGTATTTAATCCAATCGCCCAGATTGATATAGGTGCTTTGTTCATTTAATTTTATATCGAGCGGAAGATGTCGGTGTCCAAAAACAAAATAATCATACTGTTCTGATTTGAGCATTTCTCTGCAATAACTAACGAGCCATTCTTTTTCTTCACCTTCAAATATTTCATCGCTTTGTCCTGTTTTAGCTCTGCTGGTTTTACTGAAATAATTAGCCAGCCCAATACCAATTATAGGTGGAAGAATTCCAAACAAAGATTGTGCTATTTTATTTCGGAATAATTTCTTTATGAATTTATAACCATGATCTCCTGGGCCCAAACCATCACCATGACCAATCATGAATTTTTTTTCATTTAATAGATAGGTTTGAGGTTCGTAAAAAACCGGAATATTCAATTCCTGCTGAAAATAATCTTTCATCCACATATCATGATTGCCCACAAAAAAATCAATTGGAATTCCACTGTCAGTTATTTCTGCAAGTTTTCCTAAAATTCTTACATAACCTTTGGGAACAACTTTTTTGTATTCAAACCAGAAATCGAAAAGGTCGCCTAATATAAAAATGCGTTCGGCATCTTTTTTAATTTCATCAAGGAATGCAATAATTTTTTTTTCGCGAACCAAACTGCTTTTGGCATCCGGAGCACCGAGATGAAAATCGGAGAGAAAATAAATTTTCTTTGCAGCAGTCATGTTTGTAAATAAGTTATGGCTTGTTTTTTTCCTGAAGATATTTCATAATATCGCCAGTTACGATTTCTTCCATATTGGCAACGCTATCGTTATACCAGTAAATCCAGGAAACAATTGGTTGTTTGTTGATATAAACTGTTGCCTGTTCTCTTTTATACCAGGGTTTTTCGCCGGGTTCCACATTCAGTCCTTCATAATCATCCAGCTGAGCAATTGCCCAATCAAAGCCTTCTTTGTTTTTTGCCAGATACAATTCGCCGGTTATATAGGTGTTATCATTTGCAGAAACAGCAACAGGATATTCACCCTTGTCATAAAATTTTCCTTGGACTACAGCTTCACCTTCAAGGGTAAAAAAATCGGCAATATATTGATAGGCGGGATTACGAAATCCGCTTCTAAGTGAACCATAAACAAATAAATGATAAATAGATTCCATGGTAATAATTAAAATTCGTCAAGTCCTCGTTTCTGATTTAAGCCTCAATTAAAAAACAATATACTTCTTTTGGTCCATGTACACCGGTAACGAGTGTTTTTTCTATATCGGCAGTTCGGCTGGGGCCGCTGGCAAACGTGATTAAAGAAGGTAAATTGTTTTTATATTTTGATTTGATAAATTGCAAGGCTTCTTTTAAATCATAAACCATCTGACTGCTATAGGCAATACAGATATGAATCGGCGCATAAACACTAGTTGTTCTACCGCTTTGCTGTGCGCTGCTCATTACGATAGTTCCGGTACGGGCTACCAGATATTCGCAACCTGTTATTGAAACGTCACAAGTGGCAAGATCGCCGTAAGGTTCCATGTCGTTTTTTTGAATGAAAGGAATAAGCTTACTTTCTCTGCAATAAATATTTGTCCATCCTTTTGATTTTATCAATACGTTAAGCTGTGTAGACATTTCATGTTCATCCGAACAAAAAACAAATTTCCCCTGTAGTTTGGAAAAGGATTCAGCAAAAACGATAGCGTCATCTTCATTATGTGTTTTAAAGATAGGTTGATTACCCTGGCTTTGAGGAAAAGGCAAAGGCACCGGATTACTCAGTGCCTGCCGTATTTTCTTCAATATATTTTCTTTTGCTGCAGTAGTAGCCATAAGACACTAATTTATACTTCTGTATTATTATTAGCGGCATCAATTTCGGAAGAGGTAATTACATTTGATTTAAATTCCTCGGGTTCAACGTCCAGTAATTTTTTTTCTTCAAAAGGACGTTTGCCAATTAATGATTCAACATCACTCTTAAATAATACTTCTTTAACCAGAAGTTCTTTTGCCAGTTTTTCAACATCACCTTTCTTTTCTGTGAGTAGTTTTTTTGTTTTGATATAAGCTTCATCAATAAGTTTGCGAACTTCATGATCAATCATCTTTCCTGTTTCCTCACTATAAGGCTTGGTAAAATAATTTTCCTGAGCCGGATCGTAAAAGCTGATGTTGCCCACTTTGTCATTCATTCCATAAACAGTAACCATGCTATAAGCAATCTTGGTGATTTGCTGTAAATCGTTGCTGGCTCCCGTACTTATTTTTCCAAAGAAAATATCTTCACTGGCCCTTCCGCCTAATGTCATACAAATCTGATCGATTAGCTGATCGGTGTTATACAGATATTGTTCTTTAGGCGTGTACTGAGCATAACCCAATGCCGCAGTTCCTCTTGGAACGATAGTTACTTTAAGTAACGGATAAGCGTGCTCAAGATACCAGCCGCATATAGCGTGACCAGCTTCATGATAAGCGATGATTTCTTTTTCTTCAGGAGAAATGATTTTGTTTTTCTTTTCTAGTCCACCGATAACCCTGTCGATAGCATCTTGGAAATCGCTCATATCAACAGCTTCTTTATTTTTACGGGCAGCTATTAAAGCTGCTTCATTACATACGTTCGCGATATCAGCACCGGCAAAACCAGGTGTTTGTTCAGCGAGTTTATGAATATCCAGTTTCTGAGAAGTTTTAATTGGAATCAAATGCACTTTGAAAATGGCTTCACGACCAACCAGATCTGGACGATCAATACTTATTTGTCTGTCGAAACGACCTGGTCTTAATAATGCGTTATCCAATACATCGGGGCGGTTGGTAGCTGCAAGAATGATAATACCCAAATCAGTACCGAATCCATCCATTTCAACCAACAATTGATTCAATGTATTTTCTCTTTCATCGTTGCTCATCATAACATTCTTTCCTCTAGCGCGACCGATAGCATCTATCTCATCTATGAAAATAATGCAAGGTGCTTTTTCACGGGCTTGTTTAAATAGATCTCTTACACGACTGGCTCCAACACCTACAAACATTTCTACGAAATCACTTCCGCTCAAACTGAAGAAAGGTACTTGAGCTTCTCCGGCCACGGCTTTGGCTAAAAGCGTTTTACCGGTACCGGGAGGACCTACCAATAGCGCGCCTTTAGGAATCTTTCCGCCCAGTGCGGTATATTTTTTTGGATTTTTTAAAAAGTCAACAATTTCCATTACTTCCACTTTGGCTTCATCCAATCCAGCTACATCGCCAAAGTTGATATTTACTTTAGTACCTTTTTCAAACAAAGTAGCTTTTGATTTGCCTATGTTGAAGATGCCACCTGGTCCGCCGCCACCACCTGGTCCGCCAACTTTACGCATCATCATTACAAAGATGAAACCAATCAATAAGATCGGAAGTAAAGTACTGATGAGCTGGGTAAATACTTCTCCTTCATCATCGGGCTTATCGGAAACTTGTTTTACAGTTGGGTTTTGCTCGTAGAATTTTCCGATCTGATCTGAGAATGTTTTATCATCAATAATGCTGAAAAACAACTGAGGATTTGGAGCAGGAATTTTTTTTGCGGCCTCATATTTTCTAGGATCTAGTTTATCAGCCAATAGCTGATTGTAAAGAGCCGGTTTGTTTTTAAGGCTATCTGCAAATAAAAATACTCGTACCAGCTTCTTGTTGCGAATTGTTTTTATTTCATCCACATCACCTTGTTTCAGCATTTCATAAAATTTTTGCTGATCGGTTTCGATTCCGGTGCTGTTGACCCCTCTGAAAACGTTATAAGAAATTAAGAAAAGTAAAACGATACCATAAATCCAATAGATATTAAATCTGGATTTTTTCTTTTCTGGATCTTCGCCTACAGGAGGAACATTGCCTTGCGGCGCATTTTTATTATTTGATTGACTCATATTATTTGTTACCGTTAATGATTTAAAATAAGGTATAGATTAATCGACATGTTCTAAAGAAGCGGCATCGCTCCATAGTTCTTCAAGCTGATAGAATTTTCTGGGTTCGGGAAGCATAATATGTACCACAACATTTACGTAATCAATCAGAATCCATTGCTCGGCCTGTTTACCTTCATGCTTAAAAGGAAGTTCGCCACATTGTTTATTTACCTGATCCTCCACATTATCAGCAATAGCTCTGAGCTGATTATTGTTGTTTCCCTGGCAAATGATAAAAAAATCGGATACGGCCTCAGGAATTTTTTTTAAGTCAAGGCTTACAATATTCTCGCCTTTTTTTTCCTGAATGGCACTGATGATAACTTTAAAGAGTTTGCTGCTTCTGGTTAACTTAGTCAGGCTTTTTTTCCTGCTGCTTAATGCGTTCAAATTACTCAAAACTGATTCATTTTATTTTTGGGTTTACATGGGGTTTGCCATGTTTGCTACGCTAAAAATATTTAGCTTGCAGATTATCTCAAAAGTACTATTTCTTTGTCATTCAAAGGTTATGGATTCAAACTTAGTTTTTAATTTGCTTAATATTGTTGATAGTACCAACAACTATGCCATGGCCCAAATTCATGCAGGATTGGCGAAGCATGGCGAAGCTTATTTTGCTATGAGTCAAACCGCCGGAAAGGGACAACGAAATAAACATTGGCATAGTCAGCCCGGCGAAAACATTCTTATCACTATTGCTATTGAGTCTCCAAGGTTTTTTGAAGGTGTTCCTTTTTTGTTCAACGCAGCTGTTTCTTTGGTTTGTAAGCAGTTTTTAGAGCAGATAACTTCAGAAATAGTTAAGATCAAATGGCCAAATGACCTTTATATTCGTGACAGAAAGGCAGGCGGGCTTCTAATTGAGAATATTTTTAGGGGTAAATCATGGAACTGGGCAGCAATTGGAATTGGAATCAATGTAAATCAAACTAATTTTCCGGAAGCCACCAGAAATCCTATTTCCATAAAGCATATTACAGGGTTAAAATATGATTCCGAGCAATTAGCTCGTCAACTTCAACAAAAGATTGTTACTCATTTTGATGAGTTATCTCATGTGGATGAAAAAGAAATAATGAAGTTATATAATGAGGCCTTGTTTGCCGCCGGTAAAAAAGTAACATTGAAACATATAGATGAAATTCTTGAAACTACAGTGATTCGCGTAAATCCTGATGGCCAATTAATTACTTCGGATATTGTTGAAAGACAGTTCAATTTTGGAGAAGTGGAGTGGGTAGCCCCCTCGATCCCCCAATAGTTGGCGCCCTAAATCCCCCAAAGGTGGACTTTGATTGTGTTTTGTTGGGGAGTGCCACGAATTCACGAATTAATTTTTTGAATTTTTCCTTTGAAATATCATACAGTGCGATTGACTATTTCATATTCCAAATCCCACTTTTACCCCGAGGTGTCGGGGCAGGCTATTTTACATTGGATATTTTACATTTAACATTCAACATTCCTATTTCGAATTGATAATCTCATCAGCATGCACCTTCGCTTTCGGTTTATCAATAATGCGCTCGATCACACCTTTCTCATCAATAACAAAAGTGGTTCTAATCAGTCCCATGTATTTTTTACCATACATGCTTTTCTCGCCCCAGACGCCATATTTTTCAATGACTTTCAATTCAGGATCAGCGATGAGCGTAAATGGTAGTTCGTGTTTGTTTTCAAATTTTTTGTGTTTCGCTACTTCATCCGGACTCACACCGATTACTTCATAGCCTTTGTTTTTCAACAAGCCGTAATTGTCTCTGAGATTGCAGGCTTGCGTGGTGCAGGTAGGCGTGTCGTCTTGAGGATAGAAATACAGCACTACTTTTTTTCCTTTAAAATCTGCCAGTGAAACGAGTTTGCCGTTCTGGTCTTTTCCTTTGAATGCAGGCGCTTTGCTGCCTTGTTTTAATGTTGACATAATTTTGGGCCCCTTTAATCCCCCAAAGGGGGAATTTGATTGTGTTTTATTGTTTAGCCACGAATTCACGAATTGTTTTGTTTGAATTTCGTAAGCTTAATTTTTATTTTGTAATATTTAAAAATCAATTTCCTTTTCTAAAGACATTTGTTAACCTATTGAACAATTTGAACTCCTGCCTGCCGGCAGGCAGGTATTAAACCTTTTGAACAAATCATCTTTTAACGCAACGTCCCTTTTAGGAGACATTGCTGAGAAACAAAAAACCACAAACGCCAAACAAGCGAAGCGACCAAACACCAAACATTTCTACTTCCTAAATCGATACACCTTCCTCGTCGTATTCCCCACCACGTCCTTAACAATCAACTCTAAACTATGTTCACCGGGAGTGCAATATTTATCAAAATTGTAGATGAAAGTTTTGCCTTTGTCGTTGCTGAACAAGAGCCATTGCCCATCCAGCAATCCTGTAAAGTCAACTATTTCCTGAGTATTGTCGATGGCTGAAAAAGCGATTTTATTTATTTTTGAAACATCCACTCCATCTCTGAAACCCCAAAGTGGAGTAACAACAGGAGGTGTTTTATCAAGAATCAATTGAAATACACCAAAATCTCTGAAAGACGCTTCATACCAGCCGTTTTTATAAACCCCTTTCTTGAATTTGGTTCTACCATGACTAATCATTTTCATTTCTATCTTTCCGGTATCCTCAATATTGAAATTGCCTTTTATTTTTATTGGGAAATATTGTTGCACAGGCACATCATCATCCTGCAGGTAATAGGCAGTTCCCATCGCATTGGGTGCTTCTCGGAATTTAAAATGAAAATAATCATAGATGGCACTGTCTTTCATGTAAAATGAGACCTTGTCATTCTCAAAAATATTGATGGTATTAGGTTCGAAAACCAATCCCGGTATATTTTTCTTTTCTGAAACGGCTTCTTTTATCAATTCAAACTTCAGTATGGATGAATTATTATGAGCATCGATAACTTCGATTTTTATATTATGAGTAATTTCATCAGAAAGTGTAATGATTCCGTTTTCGCCTTTTGATGTTTTATAAATTCCGTCTTTATAACCCGGAAGTGGTGATAAATATTGAAGAAAAGGGCCTCCGTTGTTTCTGGTTTTAAAATCAATATGTGCATTGAGGTAACGCGTTTCATCATAACTGATATTGTCCATTTCGAAACCGGAAATAGATTCGTCATTGTCATATATAACAGCCCTATAAATACCATTTTGATTGGTTGATCCGGTATATTTATCAAAAGCACTTATGGCAAAACTCACTTTGTTGGTTTTGACTTTTATTTTTCCTCCCAAAGGCTGATACACGCCATTGATTTTTTTTAGAAAATAAATCTTTGGTATTTGTTCATAGGTACTGTAACGTCGATCGTAAACCGCAAGTTTTAATATTACCGGTGAGATATTGTCTTCTATGGGAAAGCCCATCAATAAAGGATTCAACACCTTATCGGATTTTGTGTCTCTTACTTCAAAATGTAAGTGTGGACCTTGAGAGCCACCTGTATTTCCGCTTCGGGCAATGAGTTCGCCTTTTGTAACTTTTAATAAATTGGCCGGCACATCAATCTGAACCTTCCACTGTTGCAATTTGTATTGTTGCTCTTCGATGTAATTTTCTATTTCAGGATTGAAGTCATTGAGATGGGCATATAATGTGGTCATGCCATTGGGATGACTGATATACAAGGCTCTTCCGAAACCGGTAGGGTCGATATTTATTTTTGAGACATAACCGTCGGCAGCTGCCAGCACCGGCAAGTTAACTCTGGATTCTGTTCGGCAATCCAGTCCCATGTGGTAATGATTGGGGCGCAATTCACCGAAGTTGGCCACAATGCCTGGCGCTGTGCCAACGGGCCATTGGAAATAATGTTGAGGATATGCTTTGTGATCAAAAAACTGAGCACTGACAAAATGGGGAACAATAAAACAAACTAAAACAAAGCTGTAAATAATTTTTCTCATCATTTTCTTTAGGCCTTCAAAGATAAGCCATCAAAGTGATGATTATTTACTTCCACCACCGAGCGCGTTATACAATTGTACGATCGCACTTAGCTTCGCAAATTGAGTTTGTGCGATAGTAAGTTGTGTACTCAATGCATTGTCCTGTGCTCTCAATACTTCAAGGTAACTGGCCATACCCTGATTTTCTAATTCTTGAGAATAAGTAACAGCTGCAACAAGTGCTTCATTTTCTTTTTTTATGA
>CANFGZ010000060.1 GCA_947446585.1 Chitinophagaceae bacterium
GCGGAGAGGGTGGGATTCGAACCCACGGTACAGTTTAACCCGTACGACGATTTAGCAAACCGTTCCTTTCGGCCACTCAGGCACCTCTCCTTTTGTAGCCAACCCTCTCTGTTGAGGGGTTGCAAAAATACAATTGTAAAAGATAATACCCAAAACTAAATGAAGAAAGATTGAATATTTTTTTCGCTTATTAAAAAAAATCCAAACAACTATATGTTTGGATGTTGAATTTTATTTTTTTGGGGATTTACATAGCGGCCAACTGCACCTTATGTTGCAATTCCAGCACGCTCTCTTTGAATAGATTATCAGTATCCATTAAATCCTTTACCGTTTGGCAGCTGTGTATTACAGTTGTATGATCTCTGCCCCCAAAATGCTCCCCTATTGTTTTAAGAGAATTTTTTGTAAACGCTTTTGATAAAAACATGGTTATTTGTCTGGCCTGAACTATTTCTCTTTTTCTTGTCTTTTGTAATAATTTATCGTAAGGAACATCAAAATAATCGCAAACCATCTTCTGGATCGTGTCAATTGTGATTTCTTTACTGGATGATTTTACAAAATTGCGTAACACCTTTTTAGCCAGTTCAAGATCTATATCTCTTTTGTTTAAAGAAGACTGTGCCAGTAATGAAATTAAAGCACCTTCCAGCTCACGAACATTGCTGTTAATATTATACGCGATATATTTTACTACTTCTCTTGGCATATCCAATCCATCATGCTTCATTTTCTTCTCTAGAATTTCAATCTTAGTTTCATAATCGGGCAATTGAAGATCCGCACTTAATCCCCAGCGAAAACGACTGAGCAGTCTCTCTTGTACTCCTTCCAGATCTTTTGGAGATTTATCACTAGTAAGAATCAATTGCTTGCCGCTCTGATGAAGATGATTGAAAATAGAAAAAAACGCATCCTGAGATTTTTCGGCTCTGTTGAAAAACTGAATGTCATCAATGATTAATACATCTATTAACTGATAGAAATGAATAAAATCATTTATTGCATTGTTTCTTCCGTGGTCTATAAATTGGTTGATGAATTTTTCTGAACTTACGTATAAAACTACTTTATTATTATACAATCTTTTTACCTCATTACCAATAGCCTGAGCCAAATGTGTTTTTCCTAAACCTACTCCGCCATAAATCACTAGCGGATTAAAGGAAGTAGATCCCGGCTTTTCAGCAACAGTTTTTCCGGCTCTGCGGGCAACCCTGTTACAATCTCCTTCTACAAAAGAATCAAATGTATATGCATTGTTCAATTGAGGATCAATATGCATTTTTTTCAAACCAGGAATAACAAACGGATTTTTTACCGGATTATTAATCACTAATGGAAAATCCATCTCGTTATTAGAATAAAGTTTGTAACCGCTTCCGGGAACATCCATAGTCAACGGCTTATTTTTACTATTGCCGCTATCCACCATTATTCTATATTCTAGCCTTGCTTCTTTTCCTAATTCTCTTTTTAATGTTTTTGCTAAAAGGGATACATAATGCTCTTCCAGATATTCATAAAAAAATTGACTGGGAACTTGTATCGTGAGGATTTTTTCTTTTATAGCCACAGGCTTGATGGGTTCAAACCAAGTCTTGAAATGTTGCCATTCAACTATATCCTTTATGATTTCGAGGCAATTTTGCCAAACTTTTTCAAAAGACTTCTCCATTATTCCAAAAGCAATTTATATATATTGAGTTAATACTTTTTCTGTAAATCCGGGTAATTGATTTGATATTGATATTTACAAATCTTTTATCGGACGGCGAATATCATTATAAAATGTTGAAAAAAAAATTTTTTAATCCCCTCTTTTTTTTATAACTGAAAAATAATTCTTCAATAAAATTATATCGGGTGTTGAAAGTAATGTTTTTTCAATACAAAAAACAATTTTATCCACTTCTTTTTTCCATTTTCTAGAATTGTATTTTGCTTTCTAAATAAAGTGATAATCCCCTCAGGTATTCATTATTTTGAACTACATTTGAAAACTTAAAAATAATTGACATGAGTTATGAATTAATCGGAAAATTAGTGGCGAAATTTGATACTGTTCAAAGAACAGAAACATTCAAAACCAGAGAATTTGTAGTAGAAAAGACAGAAGAAATCAGCGGAAGAAGCATTGTGAATTTTGTGAAATTTCAATGTGTACAAGACAAAACAAGTATGGTCGACAGAGTCAACCTTGGAGATAATATCAAAGTATACTTCAACATTAAGGGAACCAAGTGGGAAAAAGACGGTAAAACGAATTATATTACTAATTTAGATGCCTGGAGACTAGAACAATTATTACAAAGTTCAGGTAATGCATCCATCGACAATGACTATATGGAGCCATTAGATACTTTTTCAGCTACAGCCCCTGATGCTGTTGATGATTTGCCTTTTTAACAACCGATTACTTCTCCTGTTTTTAGGATAACTTCCTAACACATGCAAAAAAAAATAACCTTAAGGCTCTCCCCCTCAGAGGCATCTGATGATGCTGAAATAAAAAATAAATTAGCCCTTTCCTTAGGCGTTAAATCATCAGCTATTAGCGGGTTTCAATTACTTAAAAAATCTATTGATGCCCGAAGCAAACAAGTGTTTTTTAATATCACACTCCATGCTTTCATCAACGAACCTTTTAAACGCCACTCTTCACTTCATTTTGATTTCAAAGAGGTAGCCAGCGCTTCTAAAAAAGTTATTATCATAGGTGCTGGCCCCGCAGGTTTATTTGCAGCCATTAAACTCATCGAATCTGGAATCAAGCCCATCATTTTAGAAAGAGGAAAAGATGTTAAAAGCAGGAGAAGAGATCTTGCTGTGCTCAATAAAGAAGGCGTCATCAATCCCGAAAGCAATTACTGTTTTGGTGAAGGTGGCGCTGGCACTTACAGCGATGGTAAACTATATACAAGAAGCAACAAAAGAGGCGACATCAACAGGATTTTGCAGTTGTTTGTAAAATTTGGAGCGCCCGAAAATATTGTTTACGACGCTCATCCTCATATCGGTACCAACAAGCTTCCTCAAATCATCACTGCTATGAGGAACATGATTGTGGATTGTGGTGGCGAAATCCATTTCGAAAAAAAACTCACCGATTTTATCATCAAAAACAATGAGATTGATTCAGTATTAACTTCCGACCATACCATTTTTAAAGCCGATGCGTATATTCTGGCAACCGGCCATTCGGCAAGAGATATTTTCTCACTCCTGAATGAAAAAAATATCCTCATTGAAGCCAAGCCATTTGCTTTAGGTGTAAGGGTTGAACATCCTCAGGCCTTAATTGATAAAATCCAATACCATTGTGATACCAGAAGTGAATTTCTTCCCCCAGCATCTTATAGCTTGGTAGATCAAGTTAATGAAAAAGGGGTTTTTTCGTTTTGCATGTGCCCTGGTGGTATCATAGCTCCGGCGTCAACCAATGAACATGAATTGGTTGTAAATGGATGGAGCCCTTCAAAAAGAAATAACCCTTTCGCCAATAGCGGAATGGTGGTACAGATTACTCAGGAGGACGCAGTAAAATATACTAAACATCTCCACATAAATCCTGATGATCCTTTACTGTTCATGCATTTTCAAAAAACCATTGAACAAAATGCGTTTATAGCAGGCGGAGGTAAATTTGTTGCTCCTGCTCAACGACTGGTTGATTTTTCTGTGGGTAAAACTTCTGCCGATTTGCCTTCTCATTCATATCTGCCCGGACTCCTTTCTTCCAATTTGAAAAATGTGCTCCCGGATTTTGTTTACCATGCACTTGCTAATGGCTTCAAATCATTTGGAAAAAAAATGAAAGGGTATTATTCCAACGAAGCCATTGTTGTTGCTACAGAAAGTAGAACTTCCAGCCCGGTTAGAATTCCACGAAATCCAAATACTTGCGCTCATCCTCAAATTAAAAATTTATACCCTTGCGGCGAAGGCGCTGGTTACGCTGGCGGTATCGTAAGTGCAGCAATGGACGGGGAAAGAGTGGCTCAGCTTATAACGATAGCCTAATCTACTTTTTTGAAAGCCCCTTATTTAACTTGGTACTCCATTCAGAAAATAACTTAATTTCATAAAACATAACAGTACTTATTTTTACCTGATAATACTTTTGCAATGGACATTTTAGAATTACAATCACTGAAAAAATATTTCGCGACTCAAAAAGCGGTAGATGACATCAGTTTCAACATCAAAGAAGGAAGTATTTTTGGCTTACTCGGACCTAATGGTGCAGGAAAAACCACTTTACTTAGAATGATCACAGGGATTTTTTATCCGGATAGTGGAAATATTATTTTCAATGGAAAGCCTTTTAATCCAATGGATGATATCATTAATATTGGCTACATGCCTGAAGAACGAGGCCTTTACAAAAAAATGAAAATTGGCGAACAGGCATTGTATCTCGCCAGGTTAAAAGGCATGAGTAAAAATGATGCAATGGTCAGTGTTAAAAAATGGTTCGTGAAATTAGAAATGGAAAGCTGGTGGAATAAAAAAGTGGAAGACCTTAGTAAAGGCATGAGCCAGAAATTGCAATTTGTAACTACCGTAGTACATGAACCCAAATTAATTATTCTTGATGAGCCTTTCAGCGGTCTCGACCCCGTTAATGCGAATTTAATAAAAGAAGAAATTTTTAATCTCTCAAAAAATGGGTCAACAATAATTTTCAGCACACACCGCATGGAACAGGTGGAAGAAATTTGCGACCATATCGTATTGATAAACAAAGGCCAAAAATTACTCGATGGAACCGTACAAAAAATCAAGCAGGATTTTAAAGAGAACATTTATAAACTGGATGCAAAAGTAATGGCTGAACAACTGATGACTTATATTTTTGATGTGGTTAAATTTGAACCCAATCAATTACTACTGAAATTACAAAAAGAAACCACTACCAATGAATTGCTAAAATACTTCATCAATCAAAATGTGGCCATTCATTCATTCAACGAAGTACTTCCTTCCTTGAATGATATTTTTATCAAACTGGTTGAAGGCACAACAGCAACCAGACAATTTCAAAATATTAATTAATTCTGTTTATGAAAAAAATAAAACTCATCATTAGTAGAGAATATTTTACCAGAGTAAAGAAGAAATCTTTTCTAATTACCACCATTTTGGTGCCTTTGGTTATCATTTCTTTTTATGCAGCAATTATTGCTATTACCATTGATGGAGATAATGAAAAACAAAATGTCGCAGTACTTGATGACGCTCATTTATTTAATGGCAAACCAGACACTTCAAACAAGTCTATGGTTTTTACTTTTATCAGTAATGAAACAGAAAAATCATTTGTAAATAAATATAAAGATCTGGGCTATCAGTCTTTTCTATACCTTCCTGGCGACACCTCGGGTAAATCAAAAAATAAGTTTGTGCTACACAGCCAGTCTTCTGTTAGCCTAAGTACAATGAGTGCGATAGAAGATATTATCAACAATACTATTCGTACCAAACAATTGATTTCAAATGGTATCGATCCAAAAGAATTTGATAAGCTAACCAATAACGTTAGTCTTGATAATACTATTGATACCAAAGAAGGTGAAAAGAAAAGTTTTGCAGGCGTAGCTTATGCCGTTTCTTATGGATGTGGTCTTTTGATTTATATGATGATGATGATTTACGGCACTCAGGTTATGCGTGGGGTTACCGAAGAAAAAACAAATCGTATTGCTGAAGTAATGGTGAGTTCGGTAAAGCCATTTCAATTGATGATGGGAAAGATTTTAGGTATTGGCGCGGTTGGTCTTACTCAATTTGCAATATGGATCATTTTAATTGTGGGTATGCAATTCGCAATACCACTTATTTTTCCTGACATGACGAATCATATAAACAGCAGCAACCTCAATAATACCGAAGGCGTTTCTATGGTTACAACAGCACTTCAGGGTTTATCTTCTTTGCCAATAACAAAAATTATTCTTTCTTTTTTATTCTACTTTTTAGGAGGATATTTAACTTATGCATCCATATTTGCGGCTGTTGGAAGTGTGGTCAGCGAGGATCAACAGGAAGCACAACAATTAGTTTTCCCAGTAATCATGCCTATTATTTTAGGATTTGTAATTCTTACAAAAGCCGTTAACGACCCCAATAGCAGTCTTGCTGTTTTTGGAAGTCTGTTTCCATTAACTTCTCCAATTGTAATGATGGGACGAATCACTTACGATATTCCTGTCTGGCAAATTGGATTATCCATGATTTTGCTGATTGGAAGTTTTTTATTTTTCACCTGGATAACCGGCAAAATATACCGAACAGGAATTTTGATGTACGGCAAAAAGCCAAGCTGGAAAGAAATGATTAAATGGGCCTTTGCAAAATCCAATACAAAAAAATAAAATCGATAATCACCAATAATTATTTATTGTAAAACGACTCTCTTTATTTCTGATTTCAGATAATGATAAGTTGGCAATGCAACCAATGCTAATGTAATTAAGATAATACTGAGCATAAATCCAATTACAGCATACATTAACGAAGAAGGCTTGTATGTTTCATAAGGAGGATCGGGCTTATCCAGCATAGCAATGATTGGAGTAACTTTTTGCAAACGCCATAATGCTTCTTCTCTGTTGTCTGTTGAAAGATCTCTTTGGCGCATCACTCTCGATTTTTCATTACCCAAATTCTCCTTAGGCAATTGATATTGTAATTTATCGGGAGCCACAAACATAGTTGTGTTGGACATTCCTATTGCAGTATTATCAAATGATTTAAGAACTGATTCCAGCGAATCTACTTTTAAACTCATGAAATCATAATCAAGTTTGGCCTTTCTCATCTTCAGCTCTTTATAGAAAGCTGATATTTTTTCAACAAACATATAGCTTATCGGACCAACCATACTTTCATTTGTTGTACTGAAATTAATTTCCAGAATTCCATTCTTATTAATTTTTGCGAAAAAGTTATCCTTAAGCAAATCGCCTCCAATTGCAGCTAGTGTTTCATTTTTTGAAGGCACAGAAATTGATGGTTTATAAATCGCCTTCCTTTTGTTGTATTCATCAATCATCAACTCCGCAATGGTTTTGTTTTCCATCTGTGGAATTCTTTCCAAAGCGACAGCTTCTCTGGTATTGCGACTTAACGCAAGGTCAACAATATTAATCGAGGCTTCCTGTATAAAACTTTTAGGGGTTTCTGTTAAACCCAGCATACTCGATAAAGCACTTGCTGCATTGGCATTATCGTTAGTAGCATTTAAAGGAAAAACGGTAGCCTTAGAAGTATATACTTTAGGTATGAATTTGCAATAAATGAAACAAACTGTTGCCACCAAAATACCCATGATCAAAATAAAATACTTCAATCGTGATAATCTGGTATAAACAGTACTGATAAACGAATTGTAATTCACGATAAAAATAATTTATTGAATGTATTTAAAAATGATTGCAGTAAGCACAACAGGTACTGCAGCTATAAATGTAGATTTTGCTAAATCACTCAAGCCTTGTCCTTCTGGTCTTGCAGGAACATTTACAATTGACCCTTCTGTAACTTTTGGATAAAAATGCAGGAATAAAAAGCTTCTGGTTCTTTTGCTTCTTCCATTTGCATAAGTAACATAAATTCTTTTTCTCCAGGGCTTCACTGCAAAGCCTCCGGCCTTATCAATGTAATAACGCGGATTGGTATGCTTATTATCAAATGCAACTTTTAATGGAGATTGTACATTGCCAGTCACACTGATGAAAGGATTTATTTCAGGAATATAAACAATGTCATTTTCCTGAAGTATGATATCATATTTAGAGTTTCGGTTTTTCATCGCCTGATATAAATCTATACTAACGGGCTCTTCTTTATATCTGAATTCTATGGGCAAACTGTCTTTGATAATATTACCGGTTGAATCCATTTTCATTTTTGATGATGACAAACCCAGCTCTCGGATATCTGTTTGTTTTCTTCTCATCAATACGGCACCAGACACATCGGCATTTTCAATCAAACCGCCGGATCTGTCAATATAAGAAGATAGTCTTTCATATTTATCCAATCTTGGATATTGACCAGGATATTTAACCAGCCCTTTCAATTCAATATTTTGTTGTAATTCGAAAGTTGGGTTTTTTCTTACATAGACCTGATCATAAGGCATCAACAAAACCTTGGAAGCATCTTTATCTAAAGCAAGATCTTGTTGAATGGCATAAGATTTCATAATGGTTCTGGTAGGATTTAAACCTTTTTGTGCAGAATCCATATTTACTATACTGGATATTTCAAGTCGGCCAAATTCTGCCGAAGGCTTTAATCCTCCTGATATAAAAAGCAAATCCTGTAAAGTAAGCATCCCATATTTCCTCACTTTACCGGGTTTTCTTACTTCTCCAAAAACTTCAACATACTGTTGCTGATTGAATTCATTTTTGGCAAACAATTGAACTATATCATAAGTTTTCAATTCTATGTTGGAAGAATCCGAAGGATCATTTTTTTCAATATTGGTTAAATCTAATTCAATTCTGTCTGAAGAATTATTTTCAACATCTGCAGCACCTCTAAACACAAATGCCCGATGTAAATAAGTATTTTTTGTAACTCCACCGGCTCGGTTGATGAGGTCAAATAATTTATCGCCTTGTTTAAGTTCGTAAACGCCTGGATAATTTACTTCGCCTTGTAATTCGATTCTGTTGATAATTCCTCTTCTGATATTTTCAACTTTTACTACATCGCCATCTTCCAGTTTGAAGTCTGATGTTGAGGTATTCATTAATGATGCCGAAGTAAAATCTCGTTGAACCTGTTTTTCTTTTTCATTTCTGATTACTTTAATAGTAGAACCAAGCGCATCTGATTTCAATCCTCCGGTGAAGTTTAATAATTCTTTTAAGCCCTCATTTTGCTTCAATTGATAATACATAGGTCTTTTGAACTGTCCTGTAGCAAAAACTTTTTTCTCTACAAATGTGATCAATACAAAGTCATTATTCTGAAGATAAATATGCTTGCCAAAATCCCCTGTAGTTAAATATTTATACACATCAAGCTCATCAATCAACTTTCCAGCTCTTTTGATTTGAATTGAACGCAGATTGCCATATTCTGTAACACCGCCGGCTTTGGCAATTACATTAAATGCATTAGAAAAAGCAGATACCGTTATTGGGCCTGGTTTATTTACATTGCCAACTACATTTACATTAATTGATCTAGGCTGACCAAGAGAAACCGAAATATTCGTACTTGATGGAACTGCGTTACGAAATCTAGAATACACCATTGAGCGCATGTTTTCAAAAGTCAATCCCTGAACATTTATTTTGCCAAGGCCTTGAGGAAAAATAGTGCCATCTCTGGCTACGATATAATCTTCCTGAAATTCGGCACCTCCCCATAAAGCAACAATGATATGATCACCAACCCCAATTGGATAATCAAGAGGTGGAGTTGAAAGTTCTGTGAGATCCGTTACAGCTGAATTTAAAAAAACATCATCTCCGTATGTACGCTCAAGAGAATTGACTTCAACTTTTTTTTCTTTTTTTACAACGGTGTCTTCTTTTTTTGAATTATTAAAATCAACCATTGCGTTTTTATCTGCTCCCTGATTTTGATTGACCTTATTTTTATCACTCATCAAAGAAGATATTTGCGATGGGGAGAGCAAATTTGGATCAATGCCCGAAGACAATTTATCTTTAATTATTTGCTGATTTAAAGGGGGCTGACCACACACCTGAAGGGAAGAGAATCCAAAGAATAAAAAAATTAATACCAATGACAAATACCTTCTGAGGAATCTTTGCATACTGCTGGGGATTAGTTTTGTGCTTAAATTAATTGCCCAAATATAATATTTTATTTAAGAGGATGATTTAGATAATGTTGAAACTCCGCCCATATCTCATCAATAATTTCAAAAACAGGTTGAATTTTACTAAGCATTGCACTTACCTGGCCGATTTCAAGCTCACCTTCTTCCAAATCACCTTCAAACATTCCCTTTTTCGATCTTCCTCTGCCCAGTATTTTATTTAATTCTTCAATTGATGCGCCTCTTTGTTCGGCCTCATTCACTTCATTGAAGAATTTATTTTTTATTAATCTTACCGGAGTCAGTTTTTTTAATGAAAGTACAGTATCTCCTTCTGAGGCATTTATTACGGTGTTTTTGAAATTGATGTGACTTGATGCTTCCTCGCTTGCCACAAATCGGCTTCCCATCTGAACACCGGAAGCGCCTAATATCATTGCCGCCAACATTTGCCTTCCTGTTGCAATACCACCGGCAGCAATTACAGGAATATTTACCGATTTGCAAACAGAAGGAATAAGCACCATCGAAGTAGTTTCTTCTCTTCCATTATGACCACCGGCTTCAAATCCTTCGGCTACTACAGCGTCGCAACCGGCCTCCTGTGCTTTCAAAGCAAACTTACTGCTGCTGACTACATGCACTACTTTAATACCATGTTGTTTTAAAAGAGAAGTATAGGTTTTGGGATTCCCTGCCGAAGAAAAAACAATAGGCACTTTTTCGTCGATGATGGTTTGAACATGTTTATCGATATCAGGATATAACAAAGGAATATTGACTCCAAATGGTTTGTCAGTTGCTGCTTTGCATTTTTGGATGTGTTCTTTTAGAACTTCGGGATACATACTTCCGCTGCCAATCAAACCCAAACCTCCGGCATTACTCACCGCACTTGCCAAACGCCATCCACTTGCCCAAATCATTCCTCCCTGGATAATGGGTTTTTCGATGTTGAAGAGTTTTGTGATGGAGTTGGAGAACATTATTTAATTCAAAATTTAAAAGTAAAAATTTAAAAAGGAGAACTGTTTTTTGCCACAAAAGCACTAAGGTTTAGGAAGTTGAGGCACTATTTAGCAATTCCTATATCAGAATAATGACACTCATTCGGAGTTGAATGCAACCAGTATCCAATATCCAGTATCTATCTTATCCTGCCTAACAATTACGCAACGTTCCATACAGGAGACATTGATGAGAAGGTAACAAACAATAAATCACAAACCACAAACATTAAACAATAAACCACAAACACCAAACAACAGAACCCTAACTCCTACTCCCTCCCAAATCAATAGCCGTATTATCACCAATATTTAAATTACGGCTTACCCCTTTTACTTCTGCATCGTTTCCAATCAGCGAGTTATTAAGTACAATTTCAAAAATGTTGGAATAAGCGCCTATGATAGAATCTTTGATGATTCCATGATTGATACTAGTATGTTCGCCGATAGCGACATTGGGACCAATCACAGAATTTTTAATTACGCAACCTTCACCAATACTTACAGGAGGAATAATAATTGTATTTTGAAAAGCGTTGGACTCGTATACATTACCACCGAATTTTTTTAATAATATCGCATTGGATTCCAGTAAGGTTTCTTTTTTGCCACAATCAAACCAGTTTGAAACTTTAAAGAATTTAAATTTGGCGCCCTGCTGAATCATGCATTCCAAAGCATCAGTCAGATTGAAATCATGATAATCTTCATTGGAACCAATAATCTTTTCGAGGCAGCCATATAAAAGGTGAGATTCTTTTATTTTATAAATTCCCACTAGCGCCATATTGCTTTTTGGAATAACCGGTTTCTCAACAACCCTGGTAATAAAGCCATCTTCTTCAATTTCTGCGACACCAAAATTAC